>JBILOA010000420.1:0-2906 GCA_044374735.1 Pirellulales bacterium
GCGCTGGCGCGCCACGAAGGCGGCGTAGTCTTTTGGGGTGTCGATACCCCGGGCCGCGTGGGCGATCGCGCCGGCCACGATCGGGATGCCCGCCTCCACCACCCGCAGTTGCTCCAGGCTCTCGTGCGCGGCCAGCCGTGAGGTGGGAAGCGAGTCCCACGCCTCCAGCACCCAGCGGCGGTAGGCATAGACGCCCACGTGCTGCCAGTAGAGCGGCGGCTCCGCGGCCAGGAGCGAGTCGCTCCAGTCGCGGGCATGGGGCACGGCCGCGCGGCTGAACGTGATCGCCCGCCAGCACCCGTCCTCGATCGGTCCCGTCCACCCGCTGCCGCCGGCCCCGGCCGCCTGCCGCCAGGGGGTGAGCACGGCCTTCACGGCGGCCGGGTCATCGAGATCGTCGCGCCGGCGCAGCGGCGTCACGAGCGTGGCGACGCCCGCCTCGGGGCAGCGGGCCAAGAGCGCGACGGCGAGTTCGATCGCGGCGGCCGGGAGTTCCGGCTCGTCCCCCTGCACGTTCACGATCACGTCGGCCGGCGGCAGCCGGTCGAGCGCCTCGACGATCCGGGCCGTGCCGCTGGCCGCCTCCGGCGAGGTCATCACCGCGGACCCGCCGAAGGAGCGGACGACGGCCGCGATCTCGTCGGAGTCGGTGGCCACCACGGTGGCGTCGGTCCCGGGGGTGGAGGCGGCGTTGCGCCAGGTGTGTTCGACCAGCGTGCGGCCGGTCTCGGCCAGGAGCATCTTGCGGGGCAGCCGCGTGCTCGACAGCCGGGCCGGGATGACCACGATGGCGGAGGGTGGCATGCGGGAAATGGCCTCGCGGCGGCGGGTGGAAGGCGGCGGCCAGTTGTATATCCGCCGGCCGCTGGTAGCATCAAAAGCGGCGCGGAAGGACCGCCTTCCGCCGGCCGCACTCGCCCGAGTGGCGGAATTGGCAGACGCGCAAGATTCAGGTTCTTGTCCAGGTAACTGGGTGGAGGTTCAAGTCCTCTCTCGGGCATTTCGCCGGGGTCCCCGGCGGCCGGCGGTGTGTTCGCCGCGCGACACGGGCCGGTTGCTCGTGGGCTCCCCGGCGGTACCATGGCCGTGGGGCCGTAGCTCAGTTGGTTAGAGCATCGGACTTTTAATCCGTTGGTCCTGGGTTCGAGTCCCAGCGGCCCCATTGCTCGACGCTCCCGCCGCTCGTTCCACGGCCCGAGCGGACCGGGGAGCCACGCGTCGCGGGTGATGCCTCCCGCGGACGCGTCAGCCGACCAGCGGTCGGGCCGATCAGTAGCCGACCCCGCTCTCCGGCGACGCTTCCGGCTCCTCATCGACGAGCACCCGGGCCACCTCCGGCACCTCATCGGAGTCGACGGCGGTCGTCTCTTCGACGGCTGGGCGCGGCTTGGCGTTCACCTTCCTGACCTCGACCCGCCGACCGCTCCGCGTGAACTCGGCCACCGGCTCGAGCGCCCGAACGGCCCGGACGATCGCCGGTTCGAGCAGCATCACGTCGACGACGAACCGCTGGAGCTGACCCACCGTGCCCGAGGCGTCGGCAAGCGAAGTGGCGAGGTCGCCGAGCCGCACCAGGGCCGCGTCGGCGGCCTGCAGGTCGTCTGCCGACCGCACGAGCTCCTGCTGGAGGGCGACGAGACCGTCGAGCCCGGTCGCGGCCCGATCGGTGTCGCCGGCCCGAGCGGCGAGCGTCGCCGAGAGGTCGGCGAGCCGCGTGGCGGCCGATACGGCCGAATCGAGGCTGGCCAGGCCCGTCCCCAGTTCCCGCTGCAGCGCCGCGACGGTCTCGAGCGTCGTGGCCGTGCCGTGGGCGACTTCGCTGGTCGCGGCCGCCCGTGCGGCCAGTCCATCGACGACGGCCAAGGTGGTCTCGACGTCGGCGAGTTTTCCGCTCCCGGCGATGATGCCGACATGCAGCGCATCGATCCGGTCCATCGTGACCCCGGCCATCTCGGCCGGACCGGACTGGTCGGCGATGCGAGTGGCCAGCGATTCATAGCGATCGAGCGTCGCCTCGGCGGCCGCCAGCCGCGCGGCCTGGGCCTCGAGCCGTTCGAGCAGGCTGGTGGCCCGTGTCACGCCGTCCCGGGATTCGTTCAGCGAGTCGACCGAGGCGGCCAGGCGGGCGACGTGCCCCTGCAGGGCGGTGATCTGCCGCCAGGCGGGAGCCACGAGCCCGACGTAGGCCACCACCATCACGATCCCGCCGCCGGTCAACGCCGACTTCCAATCCAGTCGCACGTCCTGCGGCCGCGACCCTGCGGTCATTCCAGCGACATCGCCATATGCCATCGCCATGTCCTCCTTGAAACCGGGCTCTCACACCGATCCGTGCCGCCGGGTCGCGGGTGGCGGGGTCTTCACCCGGCTCCGCGCGACCGCAGGCCTTTCCTCAATCGGCGATTTTTCCCGACCGGTGCAGCTTCGCAGCCGACCGGGAGGATCGACGCGGTGGTGCCGATCGTGCCGGCCTTCGCCGGGTTGCTCCGGCGGCGGCGGCGTCCGGTATCATGCGGCGGTGGGACGGCCGCGGGCAGTCGGTTCGCGGCGTCCGACCGCTGCCCGGTGGTGTAACGGTAGCACAAGGGATTTTGGTTCCCTTTGTCTAGGTTCGAATCCTAGCCGGGCATTCGCGTCACTCGCGGCGGCGCAGGCGCGTCGGAGGCGTTGCCGACGTCACGATGGGTCGTCGGCGACCAGCCGGCGGAGCGTGTCGAGCGACACGCAGTCTTTGAAGACCATCTGGTCGCCGGGCGTGCCCGCGGAGCGGCGACGGTCGCTCGAGCGGGTCGAGAAGGTGCGCGACACCATCCCCACCACCTCGCCGGCGTCGTTGAGCACGGGGCCGCCGCTCGAGCCGATCGCGTAGTCGGCCGTCACGCTCATCCAGACCGCGGCCCGACCCG
>JBILOA010000423.1:0-2902 GCA_044374735.1 Pirellulales bacterium
CTGCCGCGGTCGCGGATGCTGGAGGCGTTTCGGGAAGGGCCCAACAGCGTGCTTCTGGGCACCGACGGCTTCTGGCAGGGCATCGACCTGCCGGGCGATCAGCTCGTGACCGTGATCATCACGCGGCTGCCCTTCGCCGTGCCCGACCGGCCGCTCGTGGCCGCGCGGATCGAGGCCATCAAGCAGGCCGGTGGCAACGCCTTCGCGGAGTATCAACTGCCCGAGGCCGTGCTCAAGCTGAAGCAGGGTTTCGGGCGGCTGATTCGCACCGCCGAAGATCGCGGCACGGTGGTGATCCTCGACCCGCGGATCATCACGAAGCCCTACGGCCGCGTGTTTCTCGAGAGCCTGCCGCCGGCGACCGTCGAGATCGAGCCGCTCGCGGAGGAGTGAGCCTCCGGCTACGGGAGCGCGGCGACCGCGTTCCCGTCGCGCGGCATCAGCAGCCGATCCCAGACCCCGTCGACCGTGCCCATACGCGGATCGTGGCCCGTCTTGACGCCGTCGATGTCGGGATCGGTCAGCTCCCGCCGCGCGATGCCGGGCTCGATCGTCCGCACCGAACCATCGGCCATGGCCACCTCGAGCCCGGATCCGTGCAAGCCCTGCACCCGCCAGTTGTTGCAGCCCGTCCGGGCGGGCGCATTCTGGAACATGTAGGTATTGATCACGCCGTTCCAGTCGATGCCGAAGTTGTGCGAGTGCTGCCAGCGGTAGTCGCTCCACCAGGCGAACCGAAACGTGCCGTCGCACTGCCGCATGCCTTCGGCCAGGAGAACCACGTTGGACAGGCCGTCGCGGAGGGCTGCGAACGGCAGTGGCGACTGCCAGGCGTTGCTCACCAGGCTGAAACTGCCCGCCGTGTTGCGTCGCAAGGGCACGAAGGCGTGGAGGTTCGCCTGGTAGTTCGTCAGGCTCCAGGGCTTGTTGTTGCGCCAGAGCACCATCCGATCCCCGGGAATCTCGCTCGGGTCGGCGGCGCACCGCAGCGCCGGCAGCGACAACGCCTCCCAGGCCTCGACCTTCTGCACGGTCGTGCGGGTCGTCTCGTAGACCGGTGGCGTGCCGACCGGGGGAACCCACGTCCGCGGGGGCCCCACCCAGACCCGCTCCGTCCGCGTCCAGGTGTGACCGATGTGGTCGGTCACCTCGATCGTCCGGGTCTCCCACCGGCCGCCGTTGTCCTGCCAGTAGCCCGGCTTGTAATCGGGACTCGCGGGCGTGACGAGCACCTGCGTGATGGTCTCCGTGACGGTGGTCGCGGGACCGGCCGCCATCCGCGCGTGGGTCGTGGTCTGCTCGAGATACGGCAGGATGTGGACGATCCAGCTGCCATGCAACCGCCGCGGACCGGTGGTCGGAAAGTAGCCCCAATACGTGGGCACCGTCTCGTTGGCCATGTGGAAGTGCTGCGTCGCCAGGGCGAGCTGCTTGAGATTGTTGCCGCACTGCGTGCGCCGCGCGGCTGAGCGGACCGCCGCCAGCGCCGGCATCAGGAGCGCGACGAGCAACGCGAGCACGCCGATCGAGACGAGCAACTCGACCAGCGTGATGCCCCGGAACCGATGCGGGCGGCGACGGCACCGGAATCGCGGCGTTGCGGAGGCGCGTCGGTTGCAGGACATGCGTCGTCTCCAGCCCGGCGGCGTGACTGCCGCCACCCTTTGGCCACCCCTCGATCGACGGGCAGGGTAGCGGCCGAGGCCGGCGCGGTCAACGCAGCCCGCGGCCCGCCCCGGCATCCGCCGGGAACCGCTTCAAGCGCCGAGTTCGAGCTCGGCCCAGGTCGTGGGATCGCTCTCCCACGGATACTCCGGCGGCGCGTAGCAGGGAACCTGTCCGAGCCGGCGATCGACCAGGGCGGCGAAAAACCCGAGCCGGGGAATCTCCGCCGGCTCCCAGCCGGGCAGGGCTGCGGCCGAGAGGAATGCGTCCACCCGCCAGCCGTCGGCCGTGAGCTTCGCCTCGATCGCCGTCGCTCCCGCGGGCAGTTCCGCCGGCAGCTCGCTGGTTCGGGGAATCAGCGCCGGCACGACCACCGGCCGGTCGGCCCGCAGGCCGCCACCGGTGGGCAGGAGGGCGAGTCGCCGGCAGAACCGCCCGGCCCGATGGCTCTCGCCCGTCGGCCGCGTCGCGATCCAGAGGTGCAGGCCGTCGCTGTCCTCCGGTTTCGTCGGCTGACACCAGCGGTCTTGGCCCACGCCTCGGGCGATCCCCCGGAACGCGATCCCCTCGTCGTTCCAGGCGGCGAACAGTTCCAGCACGTCGGGCACGCCCGCCACGCTCGCCAGCGACGGCAGCCGACAGGCCTCGTCGATGCCCCCCGCGGCCGGCGGCCAGAGCTTCTCCCGCCGACGGCAGGGCAGCCGGAGCTTGAACAGCGCGGCCGGGTTCACGAGCGGGCTCATCGTCGGGCCTCCTCGGGCTGCGGCTTGGCCTCGGGGCCATTCCCCTCCCGCAGCGCCACGAGCGTCTTGCGGACCTGCTCCCGGGTGCCCACGGCGGAGTAGACGATGTAGGGATGCGCTCCGGCGGCCAGCCCGGCCTTGTCGGCCTCGCGAACCACGCAGTTCCACTTCACCACCTTCTGGTCCGGGAAGGAAAAGCGGCCGTAGGTCGGCGGCCGGCCGGTCGTGCGGGATGTGGCCGGGCTCCAGCAGCCCATCGCGTGTTCGCCGTCGGCGGTGGCGAGGATCACGGGAAGGAGCTGCTCGCCCGGCCCCGGACCGAGCTCCTCGAGCGTGCCGTCGGGCCGGAGCCCGAGGAAGGTGCTGAACTCGGGCGGCATGTAGCCGGTCAGGATCTCGAAGGTGGCCCGCTCGTGCCGCTCGTCGGCCGGCAGCGTGAACGTGACCGCGTGGCGAACGGCATGCTCGAGCTCGCCCACGCCGATCCGCACGTG
>JBILOA010000422.1:0-2902 GCA_044374735.1 Pirellulales bacterium
TGCGTTCGCACACCATCCGCTGGCGAAACTTCCACTCGCTGAGACGGTAGGCTCCGTTCGAGACCACGTGCTCCGGCCGGGTCCACAGCGCCTCGTCGATGCCACGGCGTTCGAGATCCGCGAGCAAATGCCGCGGGATCGGCATGAACGAGTAGAAGGTGAGAAAGGAGAGGACGTAGGGGAGCGGATCCTCGAGTTCGACCACGAGCGTGAGGTCATCCACGGCCCGCACGCCGAGCGACTCCGGTGGGGCCGCGCCGCGGCCGACCGCGGCCCCGCCCTTGAAGATGTGGCCGTTGGTGGCGTACTTGCTGCCGGTCTTCGGATCGACGAGCCGCCGGAACGAAAACACGAAGTCATGGGCCGTCAGCGGCGTGCCGTCGGACCACTGCGAGGGCCGCAGGTGAAAGGTGTAGGTCTGCCGGTCGGCCGAGACGTCCCAGCGGGTGGCGATCTCGGGCATCGGCTCGAGCGTGGCCGGGTGAGCCTGCACCAGGCCGGCGAACGTGTTCCAGATGATCTCCCCGCCGTTGCCGTCGGCGCAGCGGTTGGGGTCGAGCCACTCGGGTTCGCCCGCATTGTTGATCCAGAGCTCGTTGGGCGGGTGCCGCGGCGTGGTGGTGCCGAAATACCCCGTCTGAGCCGGCCGGCAGCCGAGCGTCAGAGCGGCAGCCAAGCCCATGAAGATGGACAGCGGCATCCTGCAGGGAACGAAGGGGCGAGGCACGTCCATGACCCGCAGGATACCCCTGCCACCGGACGCCGCTCAAACCTGCTCACATCGTGGGTAACGCAGGCTCGGGATTGCCCGTGCCATCTCGCCGGACGCCCGGGTGGACCTTGTGCGTGGAGGCTCAGGGTTGCCCATGGCCTCTCGCTGGACGTTCACTCCGGCCCTCCAGGCCTCCGTTCACTGCGTGTCCGCGGCGCTTCGCCATCCATGGCTTCGCTTGCTTCCACAGCCCGCTCGGGGCCACGGGCAACCCCTCGCGATCCAATGGTCGACGGACCGGTCTACGGATTCGTCTGAATCCACACCGCGCGCCTCAACGCGCACGAACACGGCCGCCCGGAGGTGCGGCCGGCGGCCGCGGCCGAAGGCCGGAGGGCCGCCAGGGCTGCGGGGGCCATGGATGGCCCCGCAGCCCTGAATTTAGAAACAGCCGTTACGGACCTCGGTCGAGATCAGGTGCCGGAGCCGCGAGATCGCCTGCTGGTCGGTCGTCTTGGCATCCGTCCAGAACTGCCGCAGTTCGTCCCGCCACTCGGCGTTGGCGATGTATTGGTCGTAGCGCCAGATGGCATCGAGGCGACGATTGAGTTCGGCGAGAAGGTCGTGGTCGTGGTCGGCGATGGCGGCCGACTCCCCGATGTGTTCGTACTCGTGTTCTGCGGCAAAGGACATGGACAAACCTCCGGTGGAAAAAGACGGAACCGGCTCGCTCCGTCCTGGAGGCATCGGGGCCGCCCTGTCTGCGGCACGTGGCAACGGTAGGAGGCGCCGGGCCACCTGGGCAATGAGCGTGCGGGATGTCGCGCACGGCCTTGATGCGGACAGTTGGTCGCTTACGGCTCGTGTGACCGACCTGGCCAGCCGAACGTGGTCAGGATGCGATCGGCACCTGCCTCCTGCCAGGCGAAGCGGGCGGAGCAGTCGGGGATGGTGAGGATCATGTCCGACCCCGCGGCGTGGCCCAGCACGCTCGCGGCGGTGGCCAGGGCATCGGCGGTCGTGGCGTCGGGGGCGACGACGGTCACCGTGGTCGGGCCAGCGACGCCCAGGCCAGAGCGGGGATCGACGATGTGGCTGTAGCGGACACCGTCGATCTCGACGGCCTGGTAGGCGTCGCCGGAGGTGGTGACGGCCGCATGGACGAGGACGAGGATGTCGCCTTGACCGCCGGGCCGCAGCGGGGCGACGGCGATCCGCCAGCCGTCGGTGCCGGGGGGCGCGGCCGAGACCAGCACGTCGCCCGAGGCGTCGATCATCGCCGAGCTGATTCCGCGAGCGGCGAGCACCTCGAGCGCCCCGTCGGCCGCATAGCCCATGCCGATGCCGCCGGGATCGAGTCGGGTGCCGGGCTTCGGCAGCCGCACAGACTGTGTTTCGGGCACGAGTTCGATCGTGCCGGCGCCGACCGCCGCTTTTGCCGCGGCGAGCTTGTCGGGGTCGGGAAGCCGGCCGCTGCGCCGGGCCTGACGCCAAAGCGCGGTCAGAGGGCCTACGGCGATGTCGAAGGCCCCGGCAGTCAGTTCCCGCATTCCCTCGGCTGCGACGAGCACGCGCCACAGGTCGGCCCCGACGGGCACTGGCTCGGGGGTTGGGGCGGCGAGCGAGAGCCGCGACAGTTCGCTTTCGGGATCGTAGTCGGAGAGCACGCGCTCCAGCCGCTCGATCTCGGCGAACGCCGCGGCGATCGCCTCGGAGCCGGCCGCCCGGCTCGCCGCATGCACCGTGATCGTCCAGGGCGCCCCCATCAGCCGGCGCGACTCGCTGATCCGCATGGCCGTGGGCTGCTCCACGCGTGGCCCGCAGCCGGCGGCCAGCCCGGCGGCGAGCGCCATGAACGAGGCGGCACGATACAATCCCGTCGTCATGAGTGAAGCTGCCTCCACGCCGCCCGTCGCGATCACGTTCGAGTGCACGCCGCTGCGGAGCGTGCCCCGACTCGACATCCCGCTCGACGCCTCGCCCGGCTACCGGGCCCGGCTCGAACGGATGCAACGGGCCGTGGCCGCCCACGGCACCCGCAACGCCTACTATCTCACCGACGGCTCCTGCACCTTCCGTTTTACCAACGATCCGGCCGCCGGCTGGGTGCGGTTTCGGTTCGAGGGGACGGTGTTCACCGACGAAGCGGATCTCCAGACCACCGGCAGCGACCTGGAGATCGCGATCGAC
>JBILOA010000424.1:0-2901 GCA_044374735.1 Pirellulales bacterium
AAGGCTGGCCTGGCGCTCGACGCGGTCCAATACGTGGATCGGATCGACTCGCTCCCGCTTGCCGAACTGCTCGTGGCCGAGTTCGACGACCTCGAACTGGCAAACCTCACGGCCCTCGACGGCCCGCAGGCCGCCGCCATCGCCGGCGTGCTCGCCCGTACCCGCGGCTCACTGACGCTTCCGGCCCTCGAGCGGATCTCCCCCCGGGCGCTCGAGGCCTTGCTCGACAAGAAGGACGTCGTGCTTCCCGAGATCGAAAGCCTCACGCTCACCCGCGAGCCCGACGCCGCCTGGAACGACGACATCGTGGTGCCGGCGCGGTAGGGCCTGACACCCGAGCGAGCGTCCAGCGAGAGGGCATGGGCAACCGCGAGCCTGCGCTGCCGGCAAGCTCGAGTTACCGGCCGGCCAGGCCGCGGACGGCTTGCAGATTGCGGCGGGAGGGCTCGTGCTTCGGATCCCGCTTGAGCGCCTCCTCGTACGAGTGCGCCGCTTCGCGATTCCGCCCCTGCCGGGCCAGGGCCACGCCGCGGTTGAACCAGGCCCGCACGTCCCGCGGATCGTGGCGGATCGCCTGGTCGAAGTCGAACTCCGCCTTCCGCGGCTGATCTGCCGCCAGGTAGGCGAGGCCCCGGTTCAGGTAGGCCAGCATGTAGGTGCGGTCGCGGCGGATCGCCGACGCGTAGGCGTTGATCGCCTCGAGCGGGCGGTCGAGTTCGACCAGCGTCAGGCCACGCCAGAGTTCGGGGCGGGGATCGTCGTAGGCGATCCCAGCCGCCTCCTCGAAGTCCTCCAGCGCGATCCCGTACAGGCCGAGGTGGAACCAGGCGATGCCCCGCCGGAGATACATCTCGGAATCCTGCGGGTCGAGCTGGAGCCCCTTGGAAAGCGCGTCGACCGAACCCTCGAAGTCACCGAGCCGCCGCGCGACCACGCCCAGCGCGAGGTAGGCGATCGGGAGCTTGGGATCTTGCGCGATCGCCTGCTCGAGCTTCACGCGGGCTTCGGTGAACTTGCCGGCTCGGTCGAGCGCTTCGGCCTCCACGAGCAGCGATTCAGCGGCGGACGGACCGAACCCGCCGCGGTCGGGCAGCGCCGAGGGGCGGCCCGGCCGCTCGGCCGGCTCACCGGGGATCGTGGCCTCGGGAAACGGAACCGGGACGCGGGGCGCGGGCGCGGGCCGCTCGGGCTGCGGCGCCGGACGCGGGGCCGCGGGCCGCGGCGGGGCCGGCCGCGCGGGGCCGGGCCCGAAGGGGTTAAGCTCGTCGGCGAAGGGGTCGTCTTCCGGCACGCCTCCCGCCTGCGGATTATCGGGCTGGGCGAAGGCCGGCGCGGCGGCGATCGCGATGGCCGCCGCGAGCAGGCCAAGAGCGAACGGCGGGCCGAGTCGGGAAGCGAGGCGACGGAGCGGGCGTGCGCGGGAGGTGCTCATGGATGTCGACAGTACTCCGATTCTCTGATCGGGCAAATTCCCCGACAAACCGCCCCCCGCCGGGCTCGTCGGGTGTGATCGCCACAATCGATCCGACCGTCGGCGGCACCACCGTCACGACCGGCCGATCTTCACGCCTGGGCCTGCAGCATCCCTCCCAGCCGTTCCTCGATGCCGGAGCGGATCTGGCCGGCGAACAAGCCCGCCATCATCGGGAGGTCCACCCGCACGACCAGTTCCGCGGGCAGGACGTCGATGTCGCCGGCGATTGACATCCCCATCACAATGAGGTCGATCTTGAGCCGCTCGTCGGTCTCCCAGGCGGCATCCAGTGCCGTCACCTTGTCACCGAACTCGGTGCGGGCGCGGTCGAGACCGTGGTCGAGTCGACGACGCACCTCCGCCGCCTCGAGCTCGTGCGGCAGGCGAACTTCCAGTTGCTTCACGACACTGTCACTCCCTGGGGTTGCGGCCGCGGCCGGGCGGCCTCGGTGCCGCCAAGTCTAGCAAGCGTTCGCACCCGGGCGTCGGCAATCCGGCCGTCGCGGCCGCCGTCGCAGGCGGCGGACCGCACGCCCACGATTCGAGCGCCGCAGGCGAAGGCTTCCGCCACGTCGGCCGGGGCCAGCCTGCCCGCGACGGCCAGCGGGAGGCCGGCGGCGTCCGCCGCCTGGCTCCAGGCCGCGACCGATGCCAGGGGGATCGTCGCGAACAGTCCGGGCCCCTGCTTGTCGAAGGTGTCGATCAGCAGGGCGGCGGCGTTCATCGCGATGGCCTCGGCGAGCAAGGCCTCGGGCGGCGGCGACTCCGCGCGTCGCCAGTCGGCGTAGGCGACGGCCACCGCCTCGATGCCCGAGGGCAGGCCGTCCCGCAGCCGTCCGAAGGCGTGGCGCCAGGCCGGCAGCGAGAGACCGGCCGGCCCGGCCTTCACGGCGTTCGGCGGCCGCACGCCGGGCGGCAGCAGCCGCAGCACGTCGGCCACGTGGGCGGCGATCTCGTCGCCCTCGGTGAGCTCGCCGCACGCGAGGGTGAGCGGGGCCCGCTGCTCCACCGCGACCGCGACGGCCGCGACGATCTCGGCCGGCGGCCGACCGAGTGGGCCGCGGCGCGGCTCCTTGACGTCGATGATCGCCGCGCCCGCCGACACGGCTACGACCGCCTCCGCGGCATCCCGCACGCTCACGAGCAGGCCGTGGGGCCAGGCGACTCGCCTCATGCGGTGGGCTCCCTGACGGCCCGCTTGGCCTCGAGCAGGGCCGCGGCGATTCGCTCCACCGTCTCACGGGAGAGCGGCTCGCACCACCGCCCGTCGATCACGACATGGCCGTCGTCCCAGGTGCCCCAGGGCCGGAACGCGGGCCGTGCCTTCCATTCGGTGGCCCGCTCCGCGAACCGGACGACGAGCGTGCCGATGCGCCGGCCGCGCGTCGCCTCGTCGCCCTCCTGCTCCGGCAGCCGCTCGGAGCCAC
>JBILOA010000521.1:0-2901 GCA_044374735.1 Pirellulales bacterium
CTTGAGATCGGGACGGTCGAGGAGTGGACGATCCTCAACGCCGGCCCGCTCAATCATCCGTTCCACATCCACCAGGGTGTGTTCATCGTCACGAAGATCAACGGCTTCCCGATCGATCCCAGCATAAAGTTTCCGAATGCCAATGCCGCCAACTACGTCTCGCCGCTGGACGTGATCATGGTGCCGGCATTCGGGAGCGTGACCATTCGCTTCCGGGCACTCGACTTCCCGGGCAAGTATGTCTTCCACTGCCACATCCTCGAGCATGAAGACGAGGGGATGATGTCGCCGGTGTTCCAGTTCGGCAACACCGAGGGCATGCGGTTGGGGCTCGGCACGACGTCGCAGTCGACGCTCGTCGTCAACGGCAAGGGCAGCACGGTCGGCACCATCAAGGCCTTCCCCAACTACCGGGGCCCCGTGGTGACCGCAGCGGGCATCGGCACGCCCACCGAGCCAGCTCAGGCACCGCCGTTCCTCGGGACCGCTGAGGAGATCAATGCCTACTTCAGGTCGAAATACACGAAGGAGACGATGGCCTTCGGCACCGGGTCAAAAAGCTCGCACGTGAAGGTTTATGAGAACGGTTTGCTCAGGCCCTCGGCCAGCTTCCTTGCCTTCAACGGCAGGGCTGGCGTCGGCGGCGTGAGCCTGGGGGTCGGGGCACTCGGCCAATATGGCACGGTGAACATCGCCGTGGGTTCCAGGGCGGCCGGCCCCGCCACCGTACGTCTCTTCGACACGAAGGGCATGCTGGTCCGAGAACTCAGGAATGTGTTGCCCGGCAGGTTTCCCAACGGCGTGAACGTGGCGGTCGGTGACGTTGACGCCGACAACTACGACGACCTCATCGTTTCGGCAGGGGCCGGCCGGGAGCCAATCATCACCGCGATCAGCGGCCGCGACATCGTTGAAGGCGTCGCCGATCCGGCGACGATCTTCACGTTCGTGGCCCCAGGCGGACGCCGCGACGGCGCGAAGGTGGCCGTTGGCTATGTGGCACCTTCGACGGTGCCCAGCTACTACGCGAACCTGGTCACGACCCCGGAGCTGGGCCGGAATGTCGGCACGGTCTCCGTGTGGAATACGGCCGACCTCCCCGGTGGTTCCAATAGCATGCCTAGCATGCCGATGGGACGCACGCCGATGGGACGCATGCCGATGGGAGGCACGCCGATGGGAGGCACGCCGATGGGAGGCACGCCGATGCCGAATGACATGCCTTCGACCGATGAACCAGTGATGCCCGTGACGACGTTCCGTCCTTTCGGGGCCAGCCGCGGTGCCGTGAATCTCGCCACCACCTACCAGCGCCAGTTGGGCGGGCAGGCCCAGGCGGTGGTCGCGGCCTGGCAGCTACCTCGAGAGGTCGTTTTCGCGGCGATCGGACTCGACAACAAGGTGCAGACCGTAAAGCGGCGGTTCTAGTTCCAGATCGAGGCCCAGATTTCGGAGCGAGCGTTCGAAAAGATGGGGCTCTTCGTGGGTTACTCGGCCGGAACGAGGTCAATCAATCTGCCATGAGATCCAGTGCCATCATGAAACGCACCGCGAGCGTGCGCGGCTTTACGCTGGTCGAGATCCTTGTTGTGGTCGCGATCGTGGGCGCCCTGATCGGCCTGCTCCTGCCGGCGGTGCAGCAGGCCCGGCTGGCGGCAACCCGCATCCAGTGCCAGGGCAATCTGCGGCAGATCGGCATCGCTCTGCACAGCTACGCCAATGCCCGTCGCGGGTTTCCGTTTGCGTCGGGCCGACCGAGGATCGGCACGGTGGCCCATCTCGAAGACAGGCCGGAAGAGGGCATCGACTACATCCGGCCACAGTCGTGGGCCGTTACCATCCTGCCCTACATCGAGGAAGGGGCGTTGGCGAGCCTTTATGAAGAGTATTGCCTCGCCTGTCCTCCCGAAACCCAGGAGGAGCACATCGTGGGGGCTCGGATCGGGGTCTATAACTCCACCTCGAAGATGAAAGGCGCCGTCGACTTTGCGGCACTGCTTGGCCCGGGGCCCGCGTCTCCTGATCCGGCCCGGCGACTCGAGGGATGGTTCTACAGCGCGAGTCCGCCGAAGACCGACTTTAGCGGCGTCCTCATCCCCGAGGGCCTCGGCTGGAGTGACGTGAACGGCGCCTATGCGACACCGATCCTCACCAAGCCGATTCGGATGGCAGACATCACCGACGGCCTGTCAAAAACCCTCGTCCTCGCAGAATGCAGCGACTACACGGTCGACGGCGGCGGCACGTGGACGCAGCCACGCTACTCATGGCCCTACATCTCCGACGTGGGCCGCTACACGGGCTTGGGGGCTGGCGCCGGAGCCTCCCCGCTCGAGACCTCGCTCAAGCCGCGGTCGCGACTGCCGGGGGGCGTGTTCCAGGTCCTGTCGGGTGACGGCGGCGTGCGGCCCGTGTCCGAGGGCATCGCGGTTGAGCTGCTGCAATCGCTGACCAGTCGGGCAGGCGGCGAAGTGACCGCGGTGCCGTAGAGATCGGGACGTAAAAATGGCAAAAATTGCGACGGGAGCGATTTTTCGCCCGCCAGTTGCAGCGTCTCTCCACGATCGGACCGCATCCAGCCCGATCGGTTCCGGCTGTTGCCACTCATGATCCGCCCCACTCGGCCGACGTTTGCTGAAGTGCCATTGGCCGACCTATCCCTTTGCTCCCCTCCTTTCCGAGGGTATCCTCTCGTGATGCAATCCCGGGCATCGGTTCGTCGGATCACGATCTGGCTGGCGATTCTTGGCTACTCGCTTGTGGCCTCTGGGTTGCCGTTGCCTTTCGGGATCGGTGCGCCGTCTGCCCAGGACTCGCCCGCCGCGAAGCGGCTGGCTGGCAAGGATCGGTCCCGACCGTTTCCCTGCATGGACAAGCCCTGCGGCTGCGCCACAGCCGAGC
>JBILOA010000026.1:0-9743 GCA_044374735.1 Pirellulales bacterium
ACCCGGGTCGTCACCCATCGCGTGGCCAACCTGATCGCGGTGGGCGTGCCCGCCGCCTCGATCGTGGCGCTGACCTTCACCAACAAGGCCGCCGACGAGATGCGCCGGCGCGTGGCCGAACTGGTCGGGCCGCAGCCGGTGGAGATGGGCACCTTCCACCGGTTCGCCGCCCGGCAGTTGCGGCGGCACGCCCGCCAGGTCGGCCTGACGAGCGATTACTCGATCTTCGACCCGGACGACGCCACGGCGGTCATGAAGCGGGCGGCCAAGAAGCTGGGGCTGGCCCTGTCGCATACGCCGATCGACCGGATCGCCGGCGTGATCTCCAGGGCCAAGAACGACCTGCTCACGCCCGAGGCCTTCGAGCCCCGGTGGGGCAGGCCGGTCGACGACGTGGCCCGCAAGCTCTGGCCGGTGTACCAGGAGTTGCTGCTGGCGGCCAACGCGGTCGACTTCGACGACCTACTCGTGCACCTGGCCCGGCTGTTGGCCGACGACCCCGGGCTGCGGGCCACCCTCGACGCCAGACACAAGTTCATCCTGGTCGACGAGTATCAGGACACCAACGCCGTCCAATACGCCATCATCCGCGGGCTCTCGATCGACCATCCGAACATCGCGGTGACGGGCGATCCCGACCAGGCGATCTACGGCTGGCGGGGCGCCAGCATCCGCAACATCCTCGAGTTCGAGCGGGACTACCCCGTCGCCCGGGTCGTCACGCTCGAGCACAACTATCGCAGCACCTCCAACATCCTGGGCACGGCCGACCGACTGATCGCGCACAACTCCCGCCGCAAGCCCAAGCGGCTGGTGACGTCCGCCGACCCAGGCGAGCGGGTCCGGATCGTGCTCGACGCGTCTGGACAGGACGAGGCCGAGCGGATCGCGGCGGAGATCGCAGCGGCGGTTCAGGCGGGGCGGCGGACGCCGCGCGACTTCGTGATCCTGTTTCGCACCGCGGCCCTGTCGCGGTCGCTCGAGATCGCGCTGCGCACCGCCGGCGTGCCCTATCAGCTCGTCCGTGGCCTGGAGTTCTTCAAGCGGCGCGAGATCCGCGACGTCGTGGCCTGGTTGCGGCTGCTGCGAAATCCCCGCGACGACGAGGCGTTTCTCCGGGTGGTGAACGTGCCGGCGCGGGGCATCGGCCGGCAGTCGCTCGAGCGGCTCGCCGCCTGGGCCGAGGACCACGGCAGCAGTCGGCTGGCCGCGGCCGCTGCGGCCGATCGCATCCCGGGCATGCCCAAGAAGGCCGCCCGGGAGCTGCCGGCCTTCGCCCGGCTGCACGCCGCGCTCGGCGAGACGGCCGGCCGGGAGCCGAGCGTGGCGTCCCTGCTCGAAAGCGTGCTCGAGCAGACGGGCTATCGTCGTCAGCTCCAGGACGAGTCGGAGGACGACGAGGAAGGCCTCGAGCGGTTGGCCAACGTCGAGGAGCTCGTGACGGCGGCCCGGCAGTACGACGAATCGCTGGCCGCGGCTCCCGGGGCCGGCGGCGGCGAGGTCGATCCGCTGGGCGGCTTCCTGGAGACGACCGCCCTCGTCGCCGACGCCGATGCCTGGGACGCCGGGGCGGAACGCGTCGCCCTGATGACCTTTCATGCCGCCAAGGGCCTCGAATTTCCGGTCGTCTACCTCGTCGCGATGGAGGACGGCATCCTGCCGCACGAGCGAAGCCTGGACCAGCCGGAGCAGCTCGAGGAGGAGCGGCGGCTGGTGTTCGTCGGCATCACCCGGGCCCGCGAGGAGGTGCACGCCAGTTGCGCGCGGATGCGCGACTACCGCGGCACGCGGCGGATCTCGGCGCCGAGCGTGTTTCTTGCCGAGATGACCGGCAGCGAGACGGTGGTCACGGGTGACGAGGCGCCGGCCGCCGGCGAGCGGCCCGTCTTCGACCCATTCGGCAACGCCGCCAGGGCGGCGGCCGACGAGTTCGCCGAGTGGGTCCACGAGGAGCCGTCGGCCACCGCTCCCCGGCTCAAGGTGTATCGGCCCGACGGCCTGACGCTCGAGACCGAGGAGTCGCAGGCGGAGGACGGCGCGGCGGGTCCGGTGCGCGGCCCGGGGCGGAAGCGGCGCGACCTGGCCGTCGACCGGGCCACGGACCTGGCGACCTGGGCGACGCCACAGGCCGGCAGCCCGGGAGCGGAGCCGCGCTTCGAACCGGGCCAGCGGGTGCGGCACGCCGAATACGGCGAGGGCGTGCTCGTGAAGATCAGCGGCGTGGGTACGAGGTCGGTGGGCACCGTCAGCTTCGACGGCCCGGCCGGCACCCGGAAGTTTCTCCTCGGCCACGGCGGGATTCTGCCGGTGGAATGACGGTTGACTGCGAGCCCGCACCATCCAGGTCAGCCGCCGTGCGCGCGCCACCAGGCCACGGTGGCCTCCAGGCCGGCGTCAAAATCCTGCCGGGGTTCCCAGCCGAGCATCTCACGGGCCCGCGAGATGTCGAGCGCCCGCCGGGGCTGGCCGTCGGGCTTCGAGGTGTCCCAGGTAATCCGGCCGGCATAGCCGCAGGCCGCGGCGATCCGCATCACGAGGTCGCGGATCGCGATCTCGCGGCCGCCGCCGAGATTGATCGGCAGGGGCTCGTCCATCACTTCTGCCGCCCGCACCACGCCCTCCGCCGCGTCCTCGACGTGGAGAAACTCCCGCGTGGCGTTGCCCGTGCCCCAGCACACCACCTCCGCCGCACCCGCGCGGCGGGCTTCCTCGCACTTCCTAATCAGGGCCGGGATCACGTGGCTCGACGCCGGGTCGAAGTTGTCGCCGGGGCCATACAGGTTCACCGGCACGACGACCGCCGAGCGGAGTCCGTACTCCCGCCGGTAGCCGTCGAGCATCACGAAGATCGCCTTCTTCGCCACGCCGTAGGGGGCGTTGGTCTCCTCGGGATAGCCGTTCCAGATGTCCTGCTCGCGGAACGGGATCGGGGCGTGCTTGGGATAGGCGCAGACGGTTCCGGTATGGACGAACTTCTCGAGCCCGCGGCGCCGCGCCTGCTCGACCAGATGCAGGCCCATCGCCATGTTGGCGTAGAAGAACCGACCGGGATGGGCCATGTTCGCGCCGATGCCGCCCACTTCGGCCGCGAGGTGGATCACGACGTCGGGCCGAGCCGTGTCGTAGAGCCGGGCCACGTCGCCCTCGAGCGTGAGGTCGAAGTCTCGGCGCCGCGGGACGACGATCCGCTCCGGGGACACGCCCCGCTCGACGAGCCGTCGGCAGACCGACCGCCCGAGAAAGCCCGCGCCGCCGGTGACCACGATCCGCTTGGTCGACAGGTCGATCATGGCGGCGGTGGGAGGCTCCGGGATCGGTCGGGATGGTTCAGCGGTGCGGCAGGCCGGCGTCGTGGCCCGCGTCCCGCAGCACCTGCTCGCGCTGGGCGAGTTCCATGTCGGCGTCGACCATCATGGCCACCAACTCGTCGAAGGATACCCGCGGTCGCCAGGCGAGCCGGGTGCGGGCCTTCTCGGAGCAGCCCAGCAGCAGGTCGACCTCGGCCGGTCGGAAGTAGCGCGGATCGATGTCCACGAACTCCCGGTAGTCGAGTTCGAGCCGCCCGAAGGCCTTGTCGCAGAACTCCCGGACGGAAAACGTTTCGTCGGTCGAGACGACGTAGTCGTCGGGCTCCTCCTGCTGAAGCATCAGCCACATGGCCTCGACGTAGTCGCCCGCGAAGCCCCAGTCACGGCGGGCGTCGAGGTTGCCGAGGTAGAGCTTCTTCTGCAGACCGAGCTTGATCCGGGTCGCGGCCCGGGTGATCTTGCGGGTCACGAAGGTCTCGCCGCGCCGCGGGCTCTCGTGGTTGAAGAGGATCCCGCACGAGGCGTGGAGGCCGTAGCTCTCCCGGTAGTTGACCGTGATCCAGTGGGCGTAGAGCTTGGCCACGCCGTAGGGGCTGCGGGGATGGAAGGGGGTCGTCTCCCGCTGCGGCGTCTCCACGACCTTGCCGTACATCTCCGACGACGAGGCCTGGTAGAAGCGGATCTGGTAGCCAACGGCGTCCTGGAAGTCGCGGATCGCCTCCAGCAGCCGCAACACCCCGACGGCGGTCACGTCGGCCGTGTAGGTGGGCTGGTCGAAGCTGACGCGGACGTGGCTCTGGGCGGCGAGGTTGTAGACCTCGGTGGGGCGGATCTCGCGGATCAGGCGGGCGAGGCCGTTGCCGTCGGCCATGTCGCCGTGGTGGAGCACGAGCGGCCGCTCGACCTCGTGAATGTCGCGGTAGAGGTGCTCGATCCGCTGGGTGCCGAAGGTGCTCGACCGCCGCACCAGCCCGTGCACCTCGTAGCCCTTGTCGAGGAGCAACTCGGCCAGGTACGAGCCGTCCTGGCCGGTGATGCCGGTGACGAGCGCACGCTTCGAGAGCCGGGACATGGGCGATTTCCCTGCGGCCGGACGATCAGTCTGCAGCGGCCGCGTCGGTCGCGGGGGGCTGAGGCGAATCAGGGCTTCCGCCCGCCTCGGCCGGCGGCTGAACGCCCGTCGCAGGATTATCCGCGCCCCGCAGCGCCGCGTCGAGGGCGGGGGCCAACTGGGAGATGAAGCCCTCGCACTCGACCATCGACTGCGACGTGCCGACCCGCGTTTGATCGGCGATCGTGTACAGCTTGTAGACCGACGGCTCGCCGCTGAGGGCGATGCGGGGAAGCTGGGGCGCGACCCAGTCAAGCCGGCCGTCGGCGGCGTCGCCCGCCACGCCGTAGGTCCAGAAGATCCGGAGCGTCTGGCCCGCCTTCGCGAAGGTGCCCGTCAACGCCTCGGCAAACCGGCCGTCGCCGACAGGCACTTTGACCCGGTGCTCGGCCTCGCCGATCGTGAATCCGGCCCCGGGGTAGCAGCGGTCTGGCGTGTGGGCCGAGGCGTCGTAGGGCAGCGCGCAGACCACGAAGGCGGAGACCCGCGACTTGGTCCGGTTGTTGCGGTAGAGCCGCGAGATGTGGCCGACGGCCCCGGCCGCCTGCAGTTCCTTGGGGTCGCTCTCGAGTTCCCGCTCGGCCTCCCACTCACCGAAGCTGGTCGGAAACCGCTCCTCCAGCAGGCGGGCGGCCGCGATCACCTCGTCTCGGGAGATCGGCGACCAACGTTCCGTCCAGCGGCCCTGCACGACCGTGGCCGCCGCGACGAGGGCCACGGCTGCCGCGATGATGCCCAGTTGGACGCCCGAACCTTTCACCGTCGCCCTCCGCTTCGGAGCCGCCCGCCGAGCCACACCCGGGCCCGCCGTCACCGGCTCAGGCCGTCACCGGCGACGCATACTCGCGCCGCGCCGCCGTGTCATCGACCCCGTTGACCACCGCACCGAGAACCTTGACGCCCACCGAGCGCAACTTCTCGACGGCCGCCATCACCTGCGGCACCCGGCTGACGTCCCGCATGGTGGCCACGATCGCCACGTCGCTGGCCTGCCCGAGCAGGAGCACGTCGGCGAAGGAGAGCGCGGGGCCGGCGTCGATCACGATGTGGTCGAACGATTCGCGGAAGCCGGCCAGGACCTGGGCCGTCACGGTCCGCGACAGGGCCGTGATCGCCGCGTAGTCGCAGACGCCGCCGGTCACCGCGAACAGGCCTTCGACCCCCGTGGGCTGCACCGCCTCGTCGTTGCTGATCTCGCCGCGGAGAAGCTCCGGCAGGCCGGCCCGGAGGTCGAGGCCCAGGGCCAGGTGGACGTTCGGGTGGCGAAGGTCGCCGTCGAGGAGCAGCGTGCGCTTCCCCGTCCGCGCCAAGCTGGCCGCCAACTGGGAGGCGAAGGTGGTCTTGCCCTCGTGCTCCACGGCGCTGGTCACCAGGATCACCTTGGGCACCTCGCGGCCGGTCTGCGAGATCACCGCCCGCACGCCGTCGACCCGCTCGGCCACGTGGCCCGGATTGGTGCGGCGGGTGATTCGCGGCACCGTGCCGATGACCCGCAGGCCGATCCGTTGCGGCACCTCGTCGGCCGTGCTGAGCCGGTCGCGGAGGTATTCGAGGGCCACGACCGACCCGCCGCCGAGCACGAGGCCCGCGGCCGTCGCCAGGACGGAGAGCATCGTCCGGAACAGATCGTCGCTGCCCTCCGGCACGCTCGCCTCCTCGATCAGCTCGACGCGGTTGGGCATCGCGATGTCGATCTCGGTGGCGTTGAGCCGGATGCCCATCTCGTCGGTGACCTTCGTCAACTGCTCGATCTCCTGCCGGCGGGCCATCAGGTCGGCGTTGGCCTGGCCGAGCTGCTTGACCTCGTCGGCCACCTTGTCGAAATCCTTGGCGGCCTCGTCGAGCTGGCGGGCCATGATCTCGCGGCGCATCCGCAGCACGATGGGGCTCTCGGCGGCCGCACCGGTGCGCCGGCCCGCGGCATCCATCGACAGCTGCGTGATGATCTGCGGCTTGAGTTCCTCGCGCCGCTGCTCCATCCGCACGAGCAGGCCGTCCCGCATGTCCTGCAGTTTCTTGACCGCCGGGTCGTTGGGCCCGCGGGCGCTCCGCTGCGACTGGTAGAGGATCGCCTCCTCGATGCCCGCGAGCCGGTCGCGAAGCTCGACGAACTGCGGATCGCGCAGGACCATCGCATCGACCATTTCCTCGGGCACCGACTGCTCGAGCGTGATTTCGCCGCGCGACTTGGCATCCATCACGGCCAGTTCGGCGTCGATCAGGGCGATGTCCCGCTGGAGCTGCGTCTGCTGGGCCCGAAGGGTGCCGAGGTGGTCGAGGAGCAGCGCCCGCTGCGTGGCCACCTCGGCGCTGTCGGTCGTGCCGAGCGTCTTGGCGAGGTTGTGGTAGGTGTCGAGGCGGCCGCGGATGTCGGCCATGTTTTCCTTGTACTTCTTCTCGAGCGTGTCGCGGCGGGCCAGCCGCTCCGCCTTCTCCTTGTTGACCACGTCGGTCAGATAGGCATTCGTCACGGCGTTGACGATCGTGGTGATCTCCCGCGGATCTTCGCCGCGGAGCCGGATCTGAAGCACCTCCGACTCCATCGGCGCCGACACCTGGACGTTGCGCATCAGCCAGCCGACCTTGTCCTGCTCGCCCTTCACCGTCTGGAGGGAGTTGACGCCGGTGCGACGCAGCGCGGCCATCAGGACGAGCGGGCTTTTGATCAGCTGGACCTGGGTTTTTCGGTAGGCCTCGTACTCGGCGCTGTCGCGGCCAACGCCGGCCCCGAACATCCCGGACTTGTCGCGGACGCGGAGCCAGGCGACCGCCTCGAAGCCGCGGGGCAGGAAGAGGAACGTCAGCCCGCCTGCGAGCGCGGCCAACGTGAGCGCCACGACGGTCGCGGGAATCCAACGCCGCCGGAAGGCATGCCAGGCCCGTCGGTAGTCCAGCCCCCCCGCGAGCGGGTCGCCCGCCGACGCCGGTGGCCCCGGCAGCTGCGGGTTCGTCGCAGGTACGAGCAGGTCGGTGTCACGGATCGGCGCGAGCATCCCGGCGCGCGGATCGATCCGCGCGGTGGTCGCGCTGGCCGTCGAGCCGGCGCCGTCCGTGGTTGCGTGGTGCTGATCGCTCATCGTGTCGGCGTTCGTCCGCCTCCGTGCAACGGTGGCCGCGACCCTTCGTGGGCCGCCTTCGCCACCGTCAACAATCTTGCCTCATCACGTCGGCTGAAGATTCCTTCAGTCTACCTCATTGTACCGCCCTGGCCGGGCTGCCCGGCCGGACGCTTGGCCCCTGGAATCAGCGGAAAAGCAGCAGGCCGGGGGCCGGCGGGAACCGCGACCGGTCGGGCCGGCGCCGCGGCCGGCACCACGGCGGGCGCGTACTCCTCGGTCACGATCACATACGACAGCAGCTTCATCTCCAGCAGGATAAAGCCCACCGCCACGCCCATCATCAGCATCGCCGCCGGCGTGCTGTCGTGGAAACCTTCCGCCATCCCGGGAGAGACGGCGTACAGCATGCCCGCGGCCGTGATGCGCAGGGTGTTGGCCAGGACCGCCATCGGGATCGCGCTGATCGCGATCACCAGGTTTTCCCACCACTGCAGCCCGGCCACGGCGATCACGACCGCCGCCAGCCAGACAAAGATCGTGAGCATCTTCAGCCCCGCGCAGGCGTCGACCACGTTCATCACGTGGTCCTCGCCGAGCCGGATCAGGTTGCCGTCGCGGATCGCGTCAAACCCCAGCGTCTGCAAGAGGAACGTCGCGACGATCGTGTTGAAGGTCTGAAGCGGGCCCGTCAGGTAGCGCTGATGCCCTTCCGGAAGCGGATACATGAAGATCAAGAGGGCGATCGGGATCCAGGCCCAGCGAAACACGCTCCAGCCGCCCGCCATCAGGAACACGCCCGCCAGCGCCGGCACGAACGTGTACATGTCGAACGTCTTGACTCGGAAATAGGCGAACATCAGGCGGATCGCGAAGCTCGCCACCAGGAGCCCGAGCCCGGCGAGTCGCGCCGAAGTGGTGACGGAGCCCACCGGCTGCCGCCACCAGAACAGCAGCACCACGCTCAGCAGCGGCACGATCCAGCCGTGCTGATACTGCGGATCCGCCCAGATCGAGGGCAGCAGCGTGAGCGCCGGCCAGTAGCTGTACACCAGCACGGCGGTGACCGCGGCGATGCCGGCCCACGGGAGCCACTCCTCGGGCGAGCTGAGGTCGCGGGCCCAGGCAGCGGCCCGTCGCTGAAAACCGCGGAGCAAACCCTCGTCGGGAGCCGCCTCGACGGGCGACCGTTCCCGGCGTGAAGCCTCAGCCGGCTGGGTGGCAGACGGCCCGGTGCCCACCGGCACGATGGGTGACGAAGACGACATGAATGCTTCCCTAACGCGGCCAGACTTTCCTTATCTTACCGAGGCTTGGAAGCGTTTCCATGAGAAAGGCGCTAGCGGGCTCGGCTCGGCGGCGGCTGGTCCCGGAACCCCCCGGGACGGTCACCCCGCGAGCATCGCTCGAAGGGCGGCAGCCAGAGCCGCCCACAGCGGCCCCTGGACGGCGATTCCCAGTGTGCCAAGGGCTGCTAGCACGAACCCCGCTGCGGCCTTGGGCAGGCCGCCGACCGCCGTCGCCGACCGCGCGGTCGCGGCCGTCGCCACCGCGACGACCGTCACAAGCTGCCACCCGAGGACACTTCCCAGCAGCGGCAAGCCCAAGCGGATGCCGGCGGCCGCGTGGCCTCGGCCGAGCGCCCAGCCGGCCACGGCTCCCGCCAGCGACGCCGCCATGGCCTGCCCGCGCGGCCAGCCCGGCGGCCACTCGGCGCCGTCGGGCAACACGCCGCCGGGCCCGCCCTCCGGCACCGCTGCGATGCAGACCAGCACGACAGCGATCGACAGCGCCGCCGGAGGGCGGGCCGGGTGCGAGCCGTCCAGGTCCAGCAGGCTCCAGGTCACGACCGTGAGCACCGCCGCTGAGTGCAGGCAACAGATCACCAGCAACTGCCAGTCGCCCCGCAGCAGGCGGTCGATGCCGGCGGGAAACGCGTCGGCCGATCGGGGCAGCCATCGTCCGCCGTTCACCAGTTCCGCCCACACGAGCACCATCACGAGCACGCCGCAGCCGGCCTCGACGAGTGGATAGCGGGCGGCGATCGGGGCACCACAGTCGCGGCACCGGCCGCGCAGTCGCAGCCAGCCGAAGACCGGGACATTGTCGGTGGCGCGGATGGCCGCCCCGCACCGCGGGCAGCGGGAGCGATGGTGGACCAGCGACTCCCCGCGCGGCAGCCGATGGGCGACCACGTTCAAGAAGCTGCCGAGCATCGCGCCCCAGGCGAAGCCGAAGAGCACCGTCGCCGTCTCGGCCCAGGGCCAG
>JBILOA010000027.1:0-9728 GCA_044374735.1 Pirellulales bacterium
CCTGCCCCGCCGGCTGCCCTGCCGACGCAGCCGCCCGTCGCCAGCCCCCCGCCACCGAGCCAGCCACCGCCCCAGAGCGAGTCCGCCTCCGTTCTCGCGCGGATGCTCGAACCGATTGCCGCCCAGCCGGGACGCGCCCCGACACCGGCCGATGCGGCGCCGTATGCCCGGCCGATGCAACTCCTCGAACCGCTGATCCGCAGCGGCGACCGGGCGCGTCGGCTGTGGATCGTCCAGGCGTACTGGAAAGTGGCCGCGGGCTTCGCGTCCGTGCGGTGCGGCACCGAGGCGCTCGAACGGCTCGAACTCGTGGCGCCCGGGGCCGATCCGCACGACCGGGCCACCCTCGACGTGGCGGCCGCGGCGGCCCGCGCCGACCTCGCCGACGCCCGCGCGCGGCTCAACACGGCCCAGCAGGAACTCGTCGACCTGGCCCGACTGCCCGTCGGCGAGCCGCTGCCTTGGCCGGTCGACCGGCCCCTGGCCGATCCCTACCAGACCCACTTCGACGCCATCTTCGCCAACCGGATTGCCACGGGCCGGGTCCGGGCGATCGTCCGCAGCCTGCCGGCCAGGCACGAGGCGCTCGCGGCCCGGGCCGCGGCGGTGCTGGCCGCCGAGAAGGCGATGGCGATGGCGGAGGCCGACCACGCCAAGGGAAAGCGGCCGATCGAGGCGGTGATCGCGGCGCACGCCGCGCTCGTCGGCCAGCAGGAAGACTTCCTCGAGGCTGTCCGGACCTACAACCTCGAGATCGCCGAATACGCGATGGCAGTGGCGGAACTCTCGCTCCCCGACGACCAGTTCGTGGCGATGCTGATCGGTACGCCCATCCAATGGCGGCCACCGACCGAGCCGACGGGAGCGGCCTCGCTGCCGCCCGCCGCGGGACCGCCGGCGGTGTCGACCATCCCGCCGAGTGCAGCACCGCCGGCCAGCCAGGTCGAATGACCCCCTGACGCGGCTGGTACCATGGTTGGCATGATCGCGCCCGCTCCCGTCACGCCTACCGCCACGGCTCCGCTCGTGATCGGCCCGGTCGTCGTCGATCCACCGGTGCTGCAGGCACCGATGGCCGGCTACACCAACTTCGCCTACCGGCAGGTGGTGCGCGAGTTCGGCGGGGCCGGCCTGCTGGCGACCGAGATGATCGCCGCCCGCAGCGCGATCTGGCTCGAGACCGCCCGCGGCGAGCACCCCGACCGGCTCTGGGGCGTCCGCGACGAACCGCGGCCGCTGGCCGTGCAGATGTGGGACAATGACCCCGACAATCTGGCCGCCGTCGGCCGCCGGCTGGCCCGCGACTTCCGCGTGAGCGTGGTCGACCTCAACTTCGGCTGCCCCGTCCGGCAGGTCACCGAAAAGGCCCACAGCGGCTCCTGGCTGCTCCGCGATCCCGATCGCGTGGGCACGATCGTGCGCCGGGTCGTCGAGGCCTGCGACGGCGTTCCAGTCACGGCCAAGATCCGGCTCGGCTGCAGCGACACCTGCCGGACCGCGATCGAGGTCGCCCAGCAGGTCGAGGAGGCGGGCGCGGCCTGCCTCACGGTCCACGGCCGCGTGGCCGCCCAGTTCTTCAAGGGCGAGGCCGACTGGGAGGCGATCGCCGCGGTCAAGCGGAGCGTGTCACGGCTGCCGGTGGTGGGCAACGGCGACATCGACTCGGCCGAGACGGCCGTCCGCCGGCTGCGGGAGAGCGGCGTCGACGGCGTGATGATCGCCCGTGAGGCGCTCGCCAGACCGTGGATCTTCGCCCAGGTGGCCGCGCTACTCCGCGGCGAAACGCCGCCTCCCGATCCCACGCTCGCCGAGCAGCGGGAAATCGTGCTCCACCACTACGACCTCGTGTGCCGCAGGTTCGGCGTGGAGCGGGGCACGCTCTTGATGCGGAAGTTCGCCTGTGCCTACGCCCAGGGGTTGCCCGGAGCCCGGGAGTTCCGCGGCCTCGTCTCCCGGGTCGTGGCCCGGGACGAGTTCCTGGAAGTGGTCCGCGACCACTTCCCGCGCTAGCCTTACGGCTGCAGGGGCATCCCTGCCCCCTGCAGCCTTGGCGGGCCTCCGCCCGCCGGCCGCACCTCCGGGCGGCCGTGTTCGTACGCGTTGTGGCGATCGACGGTCCCGTCGACGCATCCATGGGCTGCGAGGGGTTGCCGATGCCCCGGAGCCGGCGTTGCTGGCAAGCGCAGGCAGGATGCCGAAGCGTAGCCAGCATCGAGCGAGCGAAAGCCAGGATGGCTGAAGCGAGCGTCCGGGCGACGGGGATCGGCAGCCCCGAGCCTGTGGGCGCCGGCCGCAACGAGCGTCCGGCGAGATGGCACGGGCGACCCCGAGCCGCGTCACCCACGACGGATCAACGTTCGGCGACACTCACGCGGGCGACCCCAAGCCTGCGCGATCAGCTGACTCCCGGCCAGCGGGCCTGCACGTCGTGGCCCGCGTAGACCGCGCCGTCGCCCAGCGACTCCTGGATCCGCAACAGCTGGTTGTACTTCGCGATCCGGTCGCTCCGGGATGCGCTGCCCGTCTTGATCTGGCCGGTCGAGAGGCCGACGGCCAGGTCGGCGATCGTGGCATCCTCGGTCTCACCGCTGCGATGGCTCGCGATCGAGGTGTAGCCCGACCGATGGGCGAGCTGGACGGCGTGCATCGTCTCGGTGAGGGTGCCGATCTGGTTGACCTTCACGAGGATCGAGTTGGCCACTCCCTCGGCGATGCCCCGGCCGAGCCGCTCGGAGTTGGTCACGAACAGGTCGTCGCCCACGAGCTGCACCCGCTCGCCGAGCCGCTCGGTGATCAGCTTCCAGCCGGCCCAGTCGTCCTCGGAGCAGCCGTCCTCGATCGACACGATCGGATACTTGCCCGCCAGGTCGGCCAGGAAGCCCACCATGCCGGCCGAGTCGAGCGATTTGCCCTCGATCGCGTAGTGTCCGGTCTTGGCGTCGTAAAACTCCGTGGCGGCCACGTCGAGCGCCACGGCGATCTCCTCGCCCGGCTTGTAGCCCGCGTTGCCGATCGCTGCCAGGATCACCTCCAGCGCCTCGGCGCAGCTCCCGATGTGGGGCGCGAAGCCTCCTTCGTCGCCCACGCTCGTGGCCAGCTTCTTGTCCTTGAGCACCTTCTTGAGGGCGTGGAAGGTCTCCACGCCGGCCCGCAGCGCGGCGTCGAACGAGTCGAAACCGAGCGGCAGGATCATGAACTCCTGCACGTCGAGCGGATTGTCGGCGTGGGCGCCGCCGTTGATGATGTTCATCATCGGGGTGGGCAGGAGCCGGGCGGCGGCCCCGCCCAGATATCGGTACAGCGGGAGGCCGCAGTGCTCGGCCGCGGCGTGGGCCACCGCCATCGACACGCCGAGGATCGCGTTGGCACCGAGGTCCTTTTTGTTGGGCGTGCCGTCGAGCTCGATCATCAGCTCGTCCACGGTCGTCTGGTCGAGCGCGTCGCAACCCTCGAGCTCCTCGGCGATCCGGGTGTTGATGTTCTCGACCGCCGACATCACGCCCTTGCCGAGATAGACCCCCTTGTCGCCGTCCCGCTTCTCCCAGGCCTCGTGGGCGCCGGTGCTCGCCCCGGACGGCACGGCCGCCCGACCGAAGGCTCCGTCGGCGAGCGTCACGTCGACCTCGACGGTGGGATTGCCGCGGCTGTCGAGGATCTGGCGGGCGTGGATGTCGACGATCGTGGACATGGAACCTCCGAAGGGATGGAAAGCCGTGGGCCGGGGCTGGACGGCGTTGATTGTGACGGCGGAGAGGCGGCATGCAAGTGGTTTTCGGGTCGGGCATGAATGCGATTGAATCCGGCGGTATCCTGCGGTCTGCCCAGCCGCCCGCCCCACGGGGACCGCAGCGGATTCCCTGGCCAGAGCGGATTGCCTTCCCCACCGTGCGTGTTTGATTCATGTTCACCGGTCTCGTCGAGTCGCTGGGGAAGGTCATCGCGGTGGTGCCTGAGCCACCTGGCGTCAGGCTCGTGGTCGACGCCGCGGCAGTGGCGGCCGACGCGGCGCTCGGCGACAGCGTCTGCGTGAGCGGCTGCTGCCTGTCGGTGGTGCGGATCGACGCCGGCCGGCTCGAGTTCCAGCTCGGCCCCGAGACGCTCGCCCGGACCACGCTGGGTGGCCTGGCCCCGGGCAGCCACGTCAATCTGGAGCGATCGCTGCGGCTCTCCGACCGGCTCGGGGGCCATCTCGTCACGGGCCACGTCGACGGCATGGGGCGGCTGGCGAGCCGGCGGGATGACGGCGACTGGACCACCTGCCGGTTTGCCGCGGCCCGGGACCTGCTCGCCCAGATGGCCTCCAAGGGCTCGGTCGCCATCGATGGCGTGAGCCTGACGGTGGTCGACGTCGATGAGCAGACCTTCAGCGTGGCCTTGATCCCGCACACGCTCGCCGCCACGACGCTCGGGCCCTTGGCCGAAGGGGCGGCGGTCAACCTCGAGACCGACCTCGTCTTCAAGTATGTCGCCAGGTGGCTCGCCGCCAGCGGGCCCGGGGCCGCATGACGAGCGAGCCCCCTTCCCTGCCCGATGCTGCCTCGACGCCGGCCGGCCCGCCGCGACAGACGACGGCCTACCTCAAGGAGTTGTTTTCCCAGGTCGGCTTCACGATCGATGCCCGTCGCGGCCAGAACTTCCTGGTGGATCTCAACCTCCTCGACCTGCTGGCCCGGGCGGCAGCGATCGGACCCGACGACGTGGTGCTGGAGGTGGGCACCGGAACCGGCGCCCTGACGGAGCGGCTCGCCGCTGCGGCCGCCCGCGTGGTAACCGCCGAGATCGATCCGCGGCTGGCCCAGCTGGCCCGCGACCGGCTCGTCGACCACGACAACGTGACGATCGTCGAGGGCGACGCGCTCGCGGCGAAGCACCGGCTCGCGCCGGCCTTGCTGGCGGCGGTGGAGTCGGCCTGTGCCGCATCGCCGGGTGGCCGATTTCTGCTGGTGGCCAACCTGCCCTATTGCGTTGCCACGCCGGTGATCTCCAACCTGCTCGCCCTGCCCCGCCCCTTCGACGCGGCGGTGGTGACGGTGCAACGGGAGATGGCCGAGCGGATGACGGCGGCGGCCGGCTCGTCCTCCTACAACGCGCTCTCCGTCTGGGTAGGCTGCCAGTGCCGCGGCGAGATCGTCCGGATCCTGCCGCCGAGCGTGTTTTGGCCGCGACCCAAGGTCGACTCCGCAATCGTCCGGCTCGACCTCCAGCCCGAGCGGCGGGCCGCGATCGGCGACCTGGCCCGCTTCCACGCCTTCGTCCGCGACATCTTCTGCCACCGGCGCAAGCTGCTCCGCGGCGTGCTCCTGCGGCTGGCCGGTGGGAAGGGGAGCCCGGAGGCGCGGGCCCGGGTGGAGGCCGCCTACGCCGCCTTGGAACTGAGCCCCGAGGCACGGGCCGAGGAGATCGGCCCCGATCAGTTCGTGCTGCTCGAGCGGGCCTTTCACGCCCCCCCAGCGGGCCACTGAAGCGGCGATTCGGCCGAAACTGGGCGGCAAAGCCGGGAAAAACCGCCTGTGCCGAAACTACCGGTCGTTTGGGCGACACGGGTAAACTGTGGCGTCACGGCGGAGCCGGGGCCGACAATCTCCACGGCATCCCGACACCGTCGCCGGCGCGGCGGGAGTCGAGGGCGGAGGCACTCAGCGCGTGATCCCGAATCCGACCACCGAGGCCTCGTTCGCCCCCACCCTGGTCGACCTGCTGCGACAGCGGGCCGCCTACCGCCCCCACGACCGGGCGTTCACGTTCCTCGTCGACGGCGAGCACGAGGAACTGAACATCACCTACGCCGAACTCGACCGCAAGGCGCGGGCGGTCGGTGCGTGGCTCATGGACCGGGGCATGACGGGCAAGCGGGCCCTCCTGCTCTACCCTTCGGGCCTCGACTTCATCGCCGCCTTCATGGGCTGCCTGTACGGCGGCGCGATCGCGGTGCCGGCTTATCCGCCCCGCAAGAACCGCTCCGTCGAGCGGATCGAAGCGATCGCGGCCGACGCCGCCGCCTCGGTCGCGCTCACCACCCGCGATGTCGTCGACCGCTTCGAGAACCTGGGCACGACGGCCCCCAGCCTCGAACATCTCACCTGGCAGGTCGACGCCGAGCTCGACCTGACCTGGGGCGACCGCTGGGAACGACCCGACATCGATGGCGACACCCTGGCCTTCCTGCAATACACGAGCGGCTCGACCGGCACGCCCAAGGGGGTGATGCTGTCGCACGAGAACCTGCTGCACAACTCGCTGCGGATCATGCAGGCCTTCGAGATCACCCGCAGCCAGTCGGGCGTGTTCTGGCTGCCGAGCTTCCATGACATGGGGCTGATCGGCGGCATTCTCGTGCCGCTCTACGGTGGCAAGTTCAACGTGCTGATGTCGCCGGTGGCCTTCCTCCAAAAGCCACTGCGCTGGCTGCAGGCGATCTCCCGCTCCCGCGCCACGATCAGCGGCGGCCCCAACTTCGCCTACGAGCTGTGCGTGCGCAAGACCACGCCGGAGCAGCGGGCCGCACTCGATCTCTCCAGCTGGTCGCTGGCCTTCAACGGCGCCGAGCCAGTGCGGGCCGAGACGATCGACGCCTTCTGCGACGCCTTCGCCGTCAGCGGCTTCCGCCGGGAGGCGTTCTATCCCTGCTACGGCCTGGCCGAGAGCACGCTCATGGTCACGGGCGGGATGAAGTTCGAGCCGCCGGTGATCCGTTCCTTCGACGCCGTCTCGATCGAGACCGGCACCGTGGCCCCGGTTCGCCAGGACGCGGCCAACGCCCGCCGGCTCGTGGGCAGCGGCCGCGAGCTCGACGGCCAGGACGTGTTGATCGTCGACCCGCAGACCCACGAACCCCTGCAGCCGGGCCGGGTGGGAGAGATCTGGGTGAGCGGGCCCAGCGTGGCGCAGGGCTACTGGAACCGCGCTGAGGCGACGCAGGAAACCTTCGGCGCCATGCTCGCCGAGCCCGATCCGCACGCCCCGGCGCAGGTCGTGGCCCGCTGGCGGCCCAATCCCGGCCCCTACATGCGGACGGGCGACCTCGGTTTCTTCGACAATGGCGAGCTGTTCGTGACCGGGCGGCTCAAGGACCTGATCATCGTCCGCGGCCGCAACCACTACCCGCAGGACCTCGAATACACGGTCGAGGAAGCGTCGCCCCTGGTGCGGGCCGGCTCGCTGGCGGCCTTCGCCGTGGACCACGAGGGCCGCGAGCGGGTGGTGATCGTGGCCGAACTCGAGCGCGGTCGCCGCGACCGCGCCGAGATCCTCGCCGCGATGGACGCGATCCGCAGCCGCCTGGCCCGCGAGCACGAGGTCTCCGCCGAAGCGATCGTGTTCGTGCGTCCCAACAGCGTGCCCAAGACCTCGAGCGGGAAGATTCAGCGGCACGCCTGCCGCCGCCAGTTCCTCGACAACACGCTCGAAGTGGTCGAGCAGCACGTGAGCTGGCTCGAGCCCGCTCCGCCGGCGGCCGCTCCCGGCCCGGCGCTGCCGCGGCTGGCCCGCCAACGGCCGCTCGGGGAGTCGACCCGCGCGCACCGTCCCGACCGTGATCTGCCCCAGGAGATCGTGCAGACGGTCTTCGAGCACGTCCGCCGGATCGCCAAGGAGCGGGCGGGCAACCTCACGCTCGACACCAACATCGTGGAGCTCGGGCTCGACTCGCTCGAGCGGATGGAGATCGTGGCCAGCCTCGAGGAGGCCTTCGGGGCCCGCTTTCCGGAACAGGTGCTGCCGCTGATCGAAACCTGCCGCGAGGTGACCGAGGCGATCATCGATCACATGCCCGCCGAGAGCCGGGAGAAGGTGCAGGCCACGCGAACGAGCGTGGAGATCCCGCAGGACGCCTGGAAGATCGAGGAGTTCCCGGAGGTCCGGGCGCTGGAGCAGAACTTCGCCATGGTCCGTGACGCGGGCCTCGAAAACCCTTACTTCAGCGTCCACGAGGGGCTGACCAGCGACCGCACCACGATCGCCGGCCGCGAGCTGATCAGCTGGGCTTCCTACAACTACCTGGGAATGTCGGGCGACCCGGCCGTGACGGCGGCCGCCAAGGGGGCGATCGACCGGTTCGGCACCAGCGTCTCGGCCAGCCGGCTCGTCTCGGGCGAGAAGACGATCCACGGTGAGCTCGAACGGGCGATCGCTGGCTTGGTGGGCGCCGAGGATGCGGTCACGTTCGTGGGCGGCCACGCCACCAACGAGACGGTGATCGGCCACGTCGTGGGCCCGGGCGACCTCGTGCTCCACGACGCTTTCGCCCACAACAGCCTGCTCCAGGGGGCGATCCTCTCCGGGGCCCGGCGCCGCCCGTTCCCGCACAACGACTTCGCGGCGGCCGACGCGATCCTGGCCCAGGTCCGCGGCCAGTATCGCCGCGTGCTGATCGTGATCGAGGGCATCTACAGCATGGACGGCGACTACGCCGACGTGCCGCGGTTCGTCGACCTCGCCAAGCGGCACAAGAGCCTGCTGATGGTCGACGAGGCCCACTCGATCGGCGTGATGGGCCCGAGGGGCCGGGGCGCCAGCGAGCACTTCGGGATCGCGCCGACCGACGTCGACCTCTGGATGGGCACCCTCTCCAAGGCCTTCGGCAGCTGCGGCGGCTACATCGCCGGCTCGGCCGCGCTGGTCCGCTGGCTGAAGTACACCGTGCCGGGCTTCGTCTACTCGATCGGCCTGCCCCCCGCGGCGGCCGGGGCGGCACTGGGCGCGATCCAGCTCTTGGAGCGCGAGCCCCAGCGGGTGTCGCAACTGCGAGAGAACGCCCGCCTGTTCCTGCAACTGGCCAAGGAGGCCGGCCTCGACACGGGTACCTCCGGCGGCACCGCGATCGTGCCGGTGATCATCGGCAACTCGATGAACGCCCTGCGGCTCTCGCGGGCCCTGTTTGCCCGCGGCATCAACGTCCAGCCGATCCTCTATCCGGCCGTCGAGGAAAAGGCCGCCCGGCTGCGGTTCTTCATCACCTCCCGCCATACACCCGACCAGATCCGTCGCACGATCGCGGCGATGCAGGAGGAGCTGGCGAAGATCGACCCGGGCTACGCCCGTCGGGCCGGGTGACCTTTACGGCGGCAATGCCATCCCTGGCCATTGCCGCCTCGCGGCCCTCCGGCCGCCGGCCGCCCCTCCTGGCGACCGTGGTCGTACGCAGTTTTGGTGCAACGTGCCCATCCAGACGAATCCCAACGGGGGGCCAGCGTCCGCTTTGGCTTTCCGGTTTCTGCAGTGGCTCGGTATAACGCGGCCCTATGCCCGCCCCCGCCCCTGAAACCACCTCCCACCGGCTCGTGCTGCCGGCCGACGCCAACCACCACGGCACGCTCTACGCCGGTAGCCTGCTGCGCTACGCCCTGGAGAGCGGCTACGCCACCGCCTGCCGGACCGCCGGGCCCGAGGGCAACCTGATGCTCCGGCGGGTGCTGTCGCTCGAGTGCCGGCAGAGTGTGCCGGTGGGAACGCTGGTGGAGATCCGCGGCACGGTGCTCCAGTCCAAGCGGGGCTACCTCGTGGCGGGCGTGGTGGGGATGCCGCTCGACGGCCACACGCTGCCCTGGATGGACGGCCTGTTCGGCTTCGCCCAGGTGGACTCGGCCGGCCTGCCGGTGGCGCTGCCGCATCCGGTCGAGGTGGCGGCCGACGGCCCGCTCTGGCAGCCGCTGCTCGCCCGGCTCGAGAAACTCGCCGCGATCCGCGGTGCGACGGGCGACTGGATCGCGGCCCTGGAAGGTGCTTGACGC
>JBILOA010000426.1:0-2890 GCA_044374735.1 Pirellulales bacterium
ACCGTTTCCCAACTCGGGGGCCGACGGCCGCTCTTCACCGCCGGCCGGCATTCCGCCCGGAGGCGTGTCGTCGGAGCCGCCGATCCGCGTCACGAGATACTCAATCAGCGAGCGGAGCGTGGGGAAATCATCGAGCGACACACCGTCTTCGGCCGCGAGTCCGTACCGCTGCCCCACCTCGCCGAAGAGCTGCGCCTTCCGGATGCTGTCGATGCCCAGATCGGCCTCGAGATCGGCATCGAGTTCCACGATCTCCGCCGGATAGCCCGTCTGCTCGACCACGAACTCGATCAGGAATCGCTCGAGTTCACCCGCCAGCGCGGCCGGCGCCGGTGATGGCTTTCGTGCGACAGGGGGAGCCGACGCCGCCGCAGCTGGCCGCGGCGCGACCGCGGATGCCTTCGGGCCGGTCGCGGCTGCGGTCACGGACGCTGGCGCGGCGGTACCGCCGGTCACCCGCGGCACGAGATACGCGATCAGATGCCGCAGCGTGGGGAAGTCGTCGAGCGACACGCCGTCCTCGGCCTTGAGCCCATACCGCTGCCCCACCTCGCCGAAGAGTTGCGCCTTGCGGATGCTGTCGATCCCGAGGTCGGCCTCGAGGTCGGCGTCGAGCTCCACGATCTCCACCGGGTAGCCCGTCTGCTCGACCACGAACCCGACCAGGAAGGCCTCGAGTTCGGCCGCCACGACGGTGCCATTCGCGGCCGCCTGCGCGCCGGCGACGGGCTCGGAGGACGAGGCGTCGTGCTGGCCGTTGCTGCGACCAGCGGCGTGGCCGTTCACATGCCCGTTGGCGTGACCATTCGTGTGCCCGTTAGCGTGACCGTTCGTGTGCCCGTTGGCATGCCCGTTCGGAGCGCCGCTGCCGGCCTTGGGAGCGACTCCTGCGCCGCGGCCCCCGCCCCCGATTCGTGGCAGCAAATAGTCGATCAGCGAGCGGAGCGTGGGGAAATCGTCGAGCGACACGCCGTCCTCGGCCTTGAGCCCATACCGCTGCCCCACCTCGCCGAAGAGCTGCGCCTTGCGGATGCTGTCGATCCCGAGGTCGGCCTCGAGGTCGGCCTCGAGCTCCACGATCTCCGCCGGATAGCCTGTCTGCTCGACCACGAACTCGATCAGAAACGTCTCGACCTCGGCGGCGTCGGCCGAGCCCGTGGCTTCGCCCGCGCCGGTCGCCGTGCCCGCGGCCCGCGGACGGCGCGGCAGCCACTCGGCCTTGCCGCCGGCCCGAGCGAGCACGTCGCAGAGGGAATCGACCGAGGCGGCGGCGAGCACCGCCGGCCGGTCGGCGATCGTGAGGCCGAACAACTGCTGGAGCGAGTCGAGCAGGCCGCGGCCCGCGCGGCTCGTCTCCAGGTCGGCGCCGAGCGGCAAGCGGAGCCCGCTCTCGGCGACGAGTTCGCCCACGACGTCTTCGAGATGACGGTCGTCGATCGCGACGGCCCGCGGCGGCGATGCGACCGCGGCGAGGCGGTTCACCCCCACCGGCGCCGGCCGCGCGGCTGCCGGCTCGGACCGGGTGCCATTCACCTCGGCCCGCGCCGGCTTGGCCGCCGGTGGATGGCCGTTGCCCGACCCGTTCGTACCACCCTGGCCGTTGCCGCGGGGATCCGCAGCGTCGCGACCGTTGCCGTTGCCGTTGCCGTCGCCGTTGCCGCGGGCCGACGGCACCGGCCGCCGCGCCGGGCCGGCCGGCTGCTCGCCACCGACGGCTGCCGAACGGTTCCGGGCCCGGCGCCGTGCCGTGGCGTCGAAGGAGATCACGCTGCCCGCAGGAGCCGGAGCCGAAGCGGGAGCCGCCCCGGTGGCCACGGGTTGCACGGCCCGCAGGCAACCGGCGGCGGCGAGCTGGTCGCGCAGCCGCTCGAGGTGCTCCCGCGGCGAGCGGCCCCGCTGGTCAAACTGCAGGAACGTGGTGCCTGGCCGACCCTCGAGAATCCGGCGGGCCAGACCGGTGAGCACACCCGACGGCCCCACCTCGACGAAGGTCCGCACCCCGGCGTCATACAGCCGGTTCACGACCTCGATCCAGCGGACCGTCTCGGTCATCTGCCGCACGAGGCTCTCGAGCACGTCGGCCGGCGCGTCGAGCTGCCGCACGGTCGTGCTGCTGAGGATCGGCGTCCGCGGAGCCTGGATCGGCAGCGGCCGCAGCGTGCTGGCGAGCTCGTCGGCCGCGGCCTGGAGCAGCGGCGTGTGGAACGGGCTCGGCACGGCCAGCCGCTTCGTCTTCACGCGGCGGGATTCGAGCAGCACTTCGATCGCATCGACGATCCGGGCCGTCCCGCCGACGACGTATTGCTCCGGAGCGTTGGCCGCGCAGACCCACGCCTGGCCGGCGAAGGGCTCGATCGCGGCGGAGACCGTCGCGGCGTCGGCGATCACCGAAAGCATGGCGCCGTTGCGCGGACCGTGCCGCTCGACGGCGGCCGCGCGGCCGCGGGTGGCCTTGATGCCGTCGGCCATGCTCCAGGCGCCGGCGGCGGCGAGGGCCGGAAACTCACCGAAACTGTGGCTGGCCAGGTAGTCGGGCGCGAAGCCGAGCGACTCGAGCACGCCCCACGCGAACAGGTCGCCCAGGTACATCGACCACTGGGTGTCCCAAATCCGCGTACCCAGGCCGTTGTCGGGCCGCCAAGCGATCTCGGCGAGCGTCTCGCAGCCGGCTGCCCGCGCGTCGGCATCGAGCCGCCGCAGCACCTCGGCCGCGGCCGGCACCTCGGCCACGAGCCCGCGAAACATGTCGGTGTATTGCGAACCCTGGCCCGGGAAGATCGCCGCCACCAGCGGCCGACCGCCCGCAACCGGTTCGACGGGGGCCGGCATCGGCTGATGCCGCCGGCCACCTGCGGCCCGCGCGGAGTCGACGACGGGCCGCACCGTCACC
>JBILOA010000425.1:0-2890 GCA_044374735.1 Pirellulales bacterium
AGCGGCTTTCCGCCTGCGAGGCCCACGAACAAGAGCGACTCGAGGATCGAAAGCGGGCTGACGCGGCACTGGTCATCCGCCGCGTCGTCGAGGTCGGGCGAGGCGTCGACCTGCACGACCGCCGCGCCCGAGGCCGGCTGGGGCGAGTCCGCCTGGCCCATCATCGCCGCGAAGGCCTGGGCGAGCCGGTCGATCGAGAGCCCGCCGTCGTCGGGAGCCGCGCTGAAGCCGGCCTCGGCCGGCCGGTCCGCCGGCTTCGGCTCGCGCCGCTTCCGCGCAGCCTTCTGATCGCGGGAAGCCTGCTTGTCGGCCACGGGTTGCCTCCCTGCACCGCGTCCGGGCGTCAGCCGCGCCGGCTCGCGACCTCGCGCTTCATGAACGCCAGCGAGTCGGCCGCGAGTTGATCCTCCGACGGGAACATCTTTCGCCAGATCTTCGTCGCCGCCACGATGTTGGGCAGCGCCAGGCCGAAGGCCTCCACCACCATCCAGCCGTCGTAGCCCACTTCCTGGAGCGTGTCGAAGGTCTCGCCCCAGTGCACGTGGCCGGTGCCGGGGATGCTGCGGTCGTTCTCGGAGATGTGCACGAGCACGGTCCAGGGGGCGGCCGAGCGGATCGCCTCGCGGATCGACTTTTCCTCGATGTTGGCGTGGAAAGTGTCGTACATCATCCGCACGTGCGGATGATCGACCGCCTTCACGAAGGCGACCGTCTGGGCCACGCTCGTGAGGAAGTAGTTCTCGAACCGGTTCAGGTACTCCGTGGCGATCGTGACGCCCGCCGCGGCGGCGTGCTCGGCCACCTTCCGCATCGTCTCGACGCCCCACTTGAACTCGTCCTCGGTGGGGCCGGTGCCGGTGAACTCGCCGATCGCCGAGTGGGTGGGCCCGCAGAGGATCTTGATCCCGGCGGCCCGACAGCAGTCGATCGTCTTGCGCATCGCGTCCACCGCCGCAGCCCGCACCGTCGCCGACGGGCTGATCGGGTTGTCTCCCGCATTCCGCACCGTGACGGCCGTCCGCTCCAGGCCGAGGTCGTCGAGCCGGCGGCCCCACTGCGCGTGGAGCGGTTCGTTGAGCTCGAAGATCGGGATCTCGACCCCGTCGTACCCGAGCGCCTTGACCCGCCCCAGCACCGGCACGAGGCCTTCGTGCATGCGATCGGTCCAGAGGAGGAGATTCAGGCCGTACTTCATCGCGGAACTCCGGGGTCTGGTCCGAGGTTTGGGGAGGCCCGGATTCAACACCACCCGCCGCCACGGGGCAAGGCGGAACCGGGGGTCGGCGGAAAGGCCCTGCCACACTCGCTTTCCACCCGCTTGCCGCAAGCCGCGGCGGCGGGGCGGTTCCCGCGAGTGGCTTAGCGGCTCGCGGCGGCCGGCTGCAGGTCGGCCACATCGAGACCGAGCCGCTTGAGCTTCTTGTAGAGGGTGGTGCGGTTGATGCCGAGCGAGCGGGCGGCCACGTCCCGGCGCCAGCCCGACCGCTCGAGCGCCGCGAGGATCAACTCCCGCTCGGGCACCGCGAGCGCCGCCTTGAGCGGGCCACCCTCCCCGGACACCTGATCCGCCGCCAGCACGGCCGCCGGCAGGTCGGCCGCCTCGACGAGACTGCCCCGCCCCAGGAACACCGCCCTGGCGACCGCGTGTTCGAGTTCGCGGACGTTGCCCGGCCAGGGGTGCCGCTCGAGTGCCGCGCGGGCCGCCGGCGCGAAGCCGGTCACGGCGCGACCGGCCTTGGATGCCGCCACCCGCAGGAAGTGCTCCGCCAGCGGCAGAATGTCGGCGGCCCGCTCCCGCAAGGGGGGCAGTTCGAGCGTGACGACGTTGACGCGCCAAAAGAGGTCGGCGCGAAACCGCCCCTGGGCGACGAGCGCGGCCAGATCCTCGTTGGTGGCCAGGATCACGCGGACGTCGACCGCCCGCGTCTCGCCCCCGCCCACCGGCTCGAACTCCAGTTCCTGGAGCACCCGGAGCAGCTTGACCTGGAGCGCCGGCGACGCCGTGGCGATCTCGTCGAGGAAGATCGTGCCGCCGTCGGCCAGCTGAAACTTGCCCGGCCGGTCCATGGTGGCGCCGGTGAACGCGCCGGCGACGTGGCCGAACAGTTCGCTCTCGAGCAGCGGCTCGGCGAGGCTGCCGCAGGCGACCTCGACGAATCGGCCACGCCGGCCGCTGGCGGCATGGATCCGCCGGGCCAGGAGCGACTTGCCCGTACCGCTCTCACCGGTGACGAGCACAGTGGCCGGCATGCGGGCGACGCGGTCGGCCAGTTCGAGGACGGCCTCGAAGGCGGGGTGGCCACCGACCAGACCGCCGTCCCGGAGGGGCGGGCTGGGCGGTGCGGAGCGCCGCGTCGCGGCCATCGCCCGCGCCGTGGCGAGGGCCGCGAGGATCTCGTCGTCGCGGCCGGGCGCGGCGACCGCCGCGTCGGCCCAAGCCGGAGGCGTGGCACCGGGAGGAATCAGGGCGACAATGCCTGCCGCCCGCGCGTGCGTCCGGATCGTCTCGGCCACACACCTGCCGCCCTCGTCGGGCAACAGCGAGTCGACGAGACAGCCGGAAGCCCGCTCCCACCCCGGCAGCCGCGACACTTCCGCCGCCGACCCCGCCGCGGACGCATGCCAGCCAAGCCCGCAGAGCCACTCGGCGCGGCGCGAGGCCATCCGCCGGTCGTCATCGACCACGAGGATGCGGCCTGGCTCGGTGACGGCAGGATCCGAAGGGCGAGGCATGGCCGGTCCCTGGAGTGGTCGACGGGCCCGCACGAGCCCTCTCCAGATCTTCTAGGTCGCGGCCGGGCGACGGCACGTCGCCGCCGGGCGACATCCTGCCCAGCCCGCAGGGTCGGGACCGCACGACCGGCATGACCGGCATAAACCGACGGGTTGG
>JBILOA010000427.1:0-2875 GCA_044374735.1 Pirellulales bacterium
GTTGTGGCCCACGGGATCACTGTTGCGGACGTCCACCGGCTGCCCCACGCGGGCCGCGAACACCGGCGAGAGAAACTCGCAGTTCTTCTGGTCGAAGACGAGCTGCTCGGTGGGAACGGGATTCTTGACGCGGCTCGACTTGCGAACGAAAAGCACGACGTCGGCCAGGCCCTTGGACGCCGCATCAACCCGCAGCGACTGGTCGTAGAGCTTCATCCCGTCTTTCGAGCAGACGGCCATGTCCTTATCGACCACCAGCGCCTTCTTCTCGCCGGGGGTGCCCGCGAAGATGAAGCGTCCTTTGAGCGTGGCCCAGCCGGTGCCGGTCGCTGCGGCCGCCTGACCGGCCTCAGCCGCGACCTCGCCGGCCGTCAGGACATCGCGAAGTTTCGCGGCCGCGGCCAGGTCCGGCACCGGCCCGGCGACGCGACCGGGGCCGCAGCCGGCACCCACGATGGCCAGCACCGCAGCGGCGAACACGTGCCCGGCGAACGGGCGACTCAGGTTCCGGCCCGGTGTCATCAGCAGCTTCCGTCTCACTTGAACAGCCCCGCGTCCAGGACGATTTCGCCCATGTCGTTGTCGCCGGCCTTGATGGCCTTCTTCATCCGGCCCTTCTTCACCGACTCCTGCTTCCCGCCGATCGTCATCGAGTCGAGGTAGCCCTTCTTCTCGTGCCAGAAGACGAGTTCGACCTCGCCGGCCGGCAGGTCGGCGATCTCGAACGATCCGTCGGCCTTCGAGACGGCCGCATAGGGATTGTCACGAACGACGACCCAGCCCTTCATCCACGGATGGATGTTGCAGGTCACGGCCACAGGCACCGCCTCATCGGATGCGAACTTTTTCGACACCTGACCGCCGGCGGGAATCAGGTCATTGGACGGGGTGTTCTTGACCGCCGCGATGTTGCTGTTGTGGCCGACCGTATCGGAGTTCTTGATCACGACCTCCTGCCCGGCCTGCACGAAGAGCACGTGCGGCTCGAACCGGCAGTTCTTGTTGTCGAGGACCGGCTTGGCTTCCTTGGCGGCGGCGGCGAGTTCGGGCTTCACCTTGACGTTCTTGTCCCGGACGAAGACCACCACGTTGGCCACGCCCTTGCCCTCGCCGATCACCAGTTCCTCGGCCACGAGCTTGTGCTTGCCGCACACCTCGACGTCTTTGTCGACCGTGAGAGCCGCAGGGGCCGCGAGATCGCCGCCGAGCACGAACTTGCCCTTGAGCGTGCCCCACTCATCGGCCCCGGCCGAAGCGACGAGCCCGCAGGCGGAAACGAGGGCGAGCAGGAGCGTCTGGGGGCCGAACGGCGTGGTCATGGCGAATCTCCGGGCGGGACTGGCGGGACGAAACCGAACGCGGGCCACCCCGCGCGACACGTCATTCTAAGCGGGCCGCCGCGGGCGGCGACCCGACGGCGGAGGCGGCGTCCGTAGAAGCGGGGGTCGGGGCCGAGGCGGCCTCCTTGGCCGGCTCCGGGGCGGCGGTCGGCGGCTGCGGCGGCTCGGCCTTCAAAAACGCCTCGAGCGACAGGTTTCGCTTCGCGAACAGGTCAAAGTGCATCAGGAGATCGGTGAGCGCGTCCACCTGCTGCTCGCTCGTGCCGGCGTACAGATCCTGGCTGACAGGCTTGTCGAACGGGATGTTGACCGGCATGCCCGTGTAGGGCAGGAACCGCTTCGGGTTGGCGATCCAGTCGTGGACGTAGCCGGGCCGCAGCCGCTCGTGGATCCGCTCCAACTGCGGCGCCAAGGCCTTGACGCTGCCGGGCGGGGTGTAGTCGCCCACCAGGTGGCACTTCACGCAGTAGTTGGTGTTGGTCACGATCCGCAACGCCCCCTCGAGGTGACCGGCGCGGGCCATCTCCTTCTGGGCCACGCTCGCCTCGTCGAGCCGCGGGTCGTACACGTAGGGATACTCAGCGCCGTCGACGGCCGCGAAGTAGTCGACCATCGTCGCGGCCTGCGCCGAACTCCAGTTGAACTTCGGCATCCGCAGGACGGCCGGCGGCCGGATCGTGTGCGGATTGAGCAGGAACTTGTGCAGCCAGGCCGACTGCACCTTGCTGCCCTCACCGACCAGCGGCGGAGGCAGCCAGCCCCAGGCATCCTCGGGCTTGACGTTGGGGTTCACCTGCTTCTCGTCGGCAATCACGGTCGGGAACAACAGTCGCGCCAGGTCGCCGCCCTTGGCGGGATAATGGCGGCCGGCCGCGATCGCCGCCTCGGGCACCAGCAGATTGGGACCGCCAACCTGCCGGGCTTCGCCGTCCACGAGGGCGTCATGCCACAGCATGATCGATCGGTGCGGCACGGCCTCCTCGTCGTCCTCCTCGATCGGAACGCCGTCCTCGTCGACCAGTTGCGGGCGTCCGGTCGCCGGATCGAGCACGGGCATCCCGACGAGCGACGCATGATGGCGGCCCGAGGGGTCGGCCTTCAGCGACGCGTCGACCTGGGCCGGCGTGAACCGAGGCGCGAGGAATGGATAGTCGGGGATCGCACTGCCTTCACCCAACGCGCCGGGTCGGAACGCGACGTCCCACCGATCCATGGCGAGCGTGTGGCAGCCACCGCAGTTGAACTGCTCGGCCACCACGAGGCCGTCGAGTCGGGCCTGCTCCCGCGGCGACGGCTGGTGGACGAACTGCGGCGCCGGCGGCTCGGCCACCAGCCCGAGCACGAAGGTCATCACGGCCTCCCGCTGCTCGTCGTTGAACGGGAACTGCGGCATCCGGTACCGCTCGTTGTACGACTTGTTTTCGACCTTTTTGTAGTCGTAGCTGCGGGGCGCCCGGAGCTTCTGCCAGAGGAAGCCCTCCCGCTCGTGGGCGAGCAGTTTCTCGAGGAAGAAACCGGTGTCGGGGTCGACGCTG
>JBILOA010000428.1:0-2867 GCA_044374735.1 Pirellulales bacterium
CGCGAGCGCCGAGTCACTCGTGGTCCCGGTGGCGCCGCCGCCGGGCGTGCCCCCGCCGCCCCCCCCGCCGCCACCCCCGCCGCCGTTCGAGCAGGCGGCCTGGGCGGCGAGCAACAGTTCGATGGCCTCCGTCTCGGCGCCGATCGCCTTCGGGCCCGTTTCGGGTGAGCCGAGGATGTCGGCCGCCTCCACCATCACCTCTTCGACCTTGTCGAACAGGCCGAGTTCCTGGGCGAACTGCCGCTCGCCTTCGGGCTCCTCGAGCAGCCGGTCGACGATGTCCACGATTCGGTCGGCGAGCCCCTCCTGGCGGTCGGCGAGCGCCGCGGCCGTGGCGGCAAACGCCTCGGGATCGACCGCGTCCTTGGCTTGCTGCGCCACCCGGGTCTCCTCCCGGAGATTCACCTCCTCTTCGAGGATCTTCATCGTCTCGAGCACCACCTCCGGGGGCACGCTCTCGCGCGGTTCCCCCTCACCTTCGCCGCCGCCACCGCCGTCGCGCGGCGGCACGAGGTCGTCGGCCAGCCGGTCGAAGGTGTCGGACCAGAACTCCGCCTGCGTGATCGACATGCCGGCCTTGGTGGCGACGTCGTCGGCGAGCTGTCTGAGGCTGCCCAGGGCGTCGAGATCCTTCATCTCCTCGAGCACCGTGCGAAACGCGGGCAGCTGCCGCCGGTCGAGGTAGGCCTGCATGTCGTCCATCAGCGCCGACACCTTGTCGGTCTCCCGCTCGGTCAGCTCGCGGACGCCGCCGATCGCCTCGTCGATCTTTGCCGGCCGCTCGTCGGTGACGACGAACGCCTCGGCCGCCAGGCCGGCGAGCCGGCCGCCGATCGAGGCCTGCTCGCGCGAGGCGAGCTTGAACCGCTTCACGAAGGTGCTGCCCTCGAGCCGGGCCATCACCGCGGCCAGTTCGTCGGCCACCTTGGCGAACTCCTCGAGCAACTCCTCCTGCTTGGCGATGGCCTCGTCGAGGGCCTCGTCGGCCGGCGGCTCCGCTTCGGCGGTCTCGCCGGGCGGCTTCGGCTTCGAGACACCCGCCTGCGTCGAGGGCAGGCCAAGGCGACCCTGCCCGGCGGACGCCGGCTTCTGCTCGCCGCCGGCGGCGGGATCCTGGGGCTGCTGCGACGACTCCTTGTCGACGACCTGCGGGATCGGCGGCGTGGGCTCTCCCGGCTGGCCGCCCTGGCCACCGGCAGGCTTGCTCTTGTCCTCGCCCACGCGCGGCGGCTGCTCGCCCGGCTGGCTTTCGCCGGGCTCACCGGCCAGTTGCCCTTCTTGGGGCTCGCCCGGCTGCGCCGGACCCTTGGGGGGCTGGCCTGGCTGCGGCTGACCGGACTGGGCTTGTTGAGCGGACTCGCCTTGTTGACCGGACTCGCCTTGTTGAGCGGACTCGCCTTCCTGAGGCTGGCCCGGCTTCGTCTGGCCCGCCGTCGCCTGCCGCGCCGCGGCGGCCTGCTCGAGCAGGTCGGCGACGCTCGGCATCCGGTTTTCGGCGATGTCCGAGAGGGCCTGGATGTCCTCCGCGAGCTTCTCGAGCGTGCCGGCTTCGAAGTCGGGGTTCTTCATCGCCTCGCGGACGAGCTTGCCCCCCTCCTCGACGAGCCGCTCGAGCCGCCGGGCGTTGGCGTCCTCGGCGGCGGCCTGGCCCGCGAGTCGACCCCGCACATCCTCGTCGAGGAGCCGCTCGCTGGGGAGATCGCGGAGTTCCTTGTTGTTGGCCAGAAGCGCCATCTCGCGATCGCGGACCTCGCTCGCCCGTTGGCGGAACTGCGCAAGCCGCGTGTTGAGCACCAGCGCGTGCTCCGCCTTGTCGACGACGTAGATCAACAGCGGCGTCGAAGTCGCCCGGGGCCGGCCCGGCTTGTAGTCTTCGGCGAAGGCCCTGAGGAAAATCGGCTGCGGGGCGATGCCGAGCGCGGCCGGGCAGAAGGTGGCCACCGCCTCGATCGATTCCACGTCGACCCCGCCCTGCTTGAGCAGCCGCTCGCCGCGGGTTCGGGCCGCCGGGTCATCGCTACCGGTCGACCATTCGGCCAGCCCCTCCCACTCGAGGCCCACCCGTCGGATCCCGAAGTCGTCGCGCACATCGACGCGGAATCGGAGCGTGTCGGTGTCGAGCAGCACGTCGCGGTTGGGGGGCAGGTCGAGCGGCACAACCGTGGGGGGCTCGTCGGGCTTGGGCGCGATCGAGAGCACCAGCGGCCGACTGCCGTCCAGGCCGTGGCCGTCCCGCCACGTGAGCGTCACGGTCTCGGCCGCGGTCGCGGGCCGCGCTGGCGTCCGCAGGATGTCCCCGGCCGGCTCGACCGGCTGGCCGTCGACGGTCGCCGCAGCCAGCGGACGATCCGCGGTCGCCACGAGCGCCAGCTCACTGCCCTCGACCGGCGCGAGCGTGCCCCCGCGCACCTCCTGGCGGATCACGTCGGGGCGGCCGAGATACTCGGGCAGCTTGAGTTCGGCGACGAGGTTCTTGATCTCGGGCCTGAGCATGGGCTCGATGCGGGTCTGCTGCCGCCAGTCGCCCGCGGCCACGGCGACGGCCGCCGGCTCGAGTTGGGGCGGCAGCGCGAACGCGTAGCGATCCGAGCCGAGGGCGGCCTCGATCCGCTCCTGGCCCCCGATCCGCACCGTGGCGCGATCGGGCTTCGACCGGGTCGATTCCGTCAGTCGCATCTCCACCTCGGCCGCCTCGCCCCGCGGCACCACGATCGTCTCGGGCAGGGGCTCGAGCCGGGCGAAGGTGAACCGCTCCACGGGCCACCACGGCGCGAGAAACCGCTGCCAGGCGTTGGCCGCGGCGTCGGGCACGACCAGCGCCGCGGCGACGGCCAGGCCAACCGGAACGGCGGCGGCCAGCATCCACG
>JBILOA010000429.1:0-2851 GCA_044374735.1 Pirellulales bacterium
CGTGGCGCTCATCACCACCACGCGGAGATCCGGCCGCACCGTCTGCCGCAGCCGCACGAGCAAGCCGAGCACGAGATCCAGCTCCAGGCTGCGCTCGTGAAACTCGTCGAGCACGACCGCAGCCACCCCTGGCAGGGTAACGTCGGTGATCAGCCGGCGGAGCATGATCCCCGTGGTCTCGACCACGAGCCGGGTGGTGCGGCCCACCTGTGAGTCGAACCGCACCTGATAGCCCACCTCGCCGCCGACGGCGGAGCCCCGCAGCCGCGCGATCCGGTGGGCGACGGCCCGCGCTGCCAGCCGCCGCGGCTGAAGCAGCACAACGCTCCCCGTGGACCCGAGATCATCGAGCACGGCCGCGGGCACGAGCGTGGTCTTGCCGGAGCCGGGCGGCGCGGTGACGACCACCGCCCCGCCCCGCGACGCGGCCACGACGTCCCCGAGCACGCCGGCGACGGGCAGGTCCGGCGTCATGATCCCGGCGCTCCCGGCCCGCGTCAGCTGCGGTACTCGAACTTGAACTTGCCCGGATCGGGCACGGGATACTTGCCGTTCTCATCGGCCCTTACCGGGGCCGGCGAGTCGGCGGTGAAGTCGGCCACGCCCGCCGTCAGGTCGTCGCCCCAGTCGAGGGCCTCCTGATAGGTCAGCGGCTTGCCGATGTGGGCCGCCATCCGCCCCATCGCCGTCACCAGGCTCGCCTCAGCTCCGCGCACGGCCTCGTTGTAGCTCTCGCCCGAGCGGATCGCCGCGACGAGGTGCTCCCACTCGCGGCGATAGGGGTTGGGCTCCGGCTGGGCGGCCGCCCAGAGCACGTTGTCGCCCTCCATCCGCTGGCTCTTGTAGATCGCGCTCCGGGCCGGCGAGTGGCCGCTGAGAGAGACCGTGAAGGCCCCCTTCGAGCCCTGGCCGAACACGCCGAACTGCTGGTGGCAGTCTTTCATCACCCGCGACTGGTAGAAAAACTTCGCCCCGTCCGCAAACGTGTATTCGATCGCGTAGTTGTCGAAGTTCTGATCGTTGACCTTGCCCTGGAAGTGGCGGCCGCCGATCGCCTCGGCCTTCACCGGCCACGCGCCCTTCATCCAGCACACCTCGTCGATGTGGTGGATGCAGTAGTCGCTGAAGATCCCGCCGGAGCCCCAAAGGAAGTTGTGGAACCGGCGAATCTGCCACAGAAGCTCGGGCATCGCACCGTGGCCCGGAAACAGGTCGAGGTTATGGCCGGGCGTCTGATTGCGGTAGGCGCGGAAGGCGATCAGGTCGCCGGCCTCACCGGCGTCGAGCCGCTGCTTGAGCTCCGTGCGCCGGTCGCAGTGACGGCACATCAACCCCACGCCCACCTTGAGGTTCTTCTCGTCGGCCTTCTTGGCGAGCTCGATGATCCGCCTGGCGCTCGCCCCGTCGACCGCCACGGGCTTCTCCATGAAGGAGTGCACGCCCTTCTCGATCGCGTAGGCGAAGTGCACGGCCCGGAAGGCCGGCGGCGTGGCAAACAGCGCGATGTCGCCGGGCCGCAGGCAGTCGATCGCCTTCTTGTAGGCGTCGAAGCCGATGAACGACCGGTCCTCCGGCACGTCCACGCGGTTCTTGTACTGCTCCTGGGCCATCAGCGACTGCTTCTTGATGCTCAGCCGCTCCGGAAACACGTCGGCCATCGCGACCACCTTGAGGTTGCCGCCGGGCACGGAGAGGGCGTCGATCGTGGCCCCGGTGCCGCGGCCGCCGCAGCCGATGACGGCCACGCGGATCTCGTCCTCGCCGGCGGCGTGGGCGTTGGTCAGGCCGGTGGCCTGGAGCAGCGTCCCCACCGAGGCGGTCGCCAGGGCTCCACGGGAGACCTCGCCGAGGAAGCCACGGCGGCTGGTGGAGGCGGACGCGTTTTGGTCGGCGGCAGGCATCGTGCGATCCTCGCGTGTCATGGAAACGATCGGGAACCCTGGGGGCAAAGGATACGGCCGGCGGGCGTCAGCCGCCATACGCCTGGGCCACGGGTGCCCTGGCAAGATCGTCGTCGAGGCCGCGGTGCGGTCGAAGGCCGAGCTTCTCGAGCGCCGCGTGGTAGGCCCGCACGCCCTCGGCGGCGGCGAGGTCACCGTCGGCCACCAGCCGGAGGTGCCGCACGAATGTGGGCTGATGCTCGGCGGCATTGATCTTGCGGCCGAACAGCGCCACCCGGGCCCCGTGTCGCTTGGCTTCGGCCAAGAGCGCGAACGCATCGTGGGTGGTGCCCGCTCCGCCGCCGAGCACACCCACGACCAGCGTCCGGTCGTACGCGGCGAGTTGCTCCATCACCGCGGGGCCGAGATACGGGATCTTGAGAAACACCGGCCGGCCAGGGCGGGGCACCCCCGCCAACGCCCGCACGACATGATCGGCGAGGAACCGGGCCACGTCGGCGGGCCTGGCGCCCGCGGCCTTGCCCGGCACCGCCCCAGGCGCGTTGGGATAAAACACTTCAAGGAAGTGCCGAAACCCCTCCCGCTCCGCCTCCAGGCGAAACTCGCGGTAGGCCGCCAGCATGTCGCGGTCGAGCGCCGCGTCGTCGTTGAGCGTCACGGAAAAGAGGCCGAGGTTGCCACCTGGGTAGGGCCCCGGGGCCTGCGATTCGTGCGGGGGATGGGCGGTTCCCCAGCGAGCCTGGGAGATCGTGGTGGTGGCGAAGGGCAACGCCGGCTGGCGGCCATAGCCGCCGGTGCCGGTGGCGAGCCAGATGTCGGTCGTGTCGTTCATCCGCACGGCCGGCGTCACGGGACTGGCGTCGAAGAGGCCCTCGTCGATCGCCAGCACCTCGTTGGTGCTCGCGCTCATGAGCATGATGTCGACGAGCCCCTCGGTGACCAGTTCACGG
>JBILOA010000430.1:0-2850 GCA_044374735.1 Pirellulales bacterium
CCGCCCCAAGCCCGAGCCGAAGCCCGCCCCAGCACCGGAGCCGCTGCCCGTGGCCGACCTGCCGCCACCGAGCGGGGACCTCTGGCCTGCGGAGGCCTTCTTCTTCGGCCATCACGCCGCCGGCACGCCCGCCGCGGCCCGCCGCGACCCGCCGGCCGCCAAGCCGCCCCGCCGTCGTGACGGTCAGCCAACCCGCCGGCGGTTGTGAGCGGCCGGCCAGGCCCCTGATTGGCGGCCGCGGGTGGCTGCGGTAGCCTCTGGCTTTCGGGTGGTCACGGGAGGCGATTTCATGCGGCGACATCCCCGCGGTTTCACGTTGGTCGAGATGCTCGTGGTGATCGCGATCATCGCGCTCTTGATCGCGCTCTTGATTCCGGCCGTGCAGGGGGCCCGCGAAAGCGCCCGACGGGTGCAGTGCGGCAACAACCTGAAGCAGATCGGCCTGGCCACGGCCGCCTACACCTCCCGCAACAACGAGGAACTGCCGTTCGGCGCCTCCTGGGGCGGCGGGGCGACGCAAAACCGCGGCACGGGCCTGGCCCGCCTGCTGCCATTCCTCGAGGAGGAAAGCGTGTTCAACGCGCTGGATCTGAAAAACATGACCGTCTGGGTCGACGAGATGAAGTATCCCGACGGGCGATTCATCCGGGCGACGGAGATTACCGCATTCATGTGCCCGAGCGACGAGAAGTTCCTCGGCATCGCCGACACGGCCCCCTGCAACTATGCCGCCTCGAAGGGCCCCACGGCCCACATCGACAACGGTGGCTGCTCCTGCCCCGAAGCGCTGGCGCTCAATCAGTTCCAGCTCCCCGCGCCGCACCCGCCGTCAAACTACGACAACACGACGACCACCGCCGGCCCCTTCAACCGGCAGGGAGTGGCTTACGGACTGCTCCAGATCCGCGACGGGCTGTCGAGCACGATCTTCTTCGGCGAGACCAGGCCATCCTGCGGGGCGCACCATGCCCAGGGCTGGCTCCGGAGCAACAGCGGCCAGGGGCTGTCGACGACGCTCGTGCCCATCAACACCAACACCTGCAACAACTCCGCGCCTGGAAACGGCTGCGGCCGCTGGTGCAACTGGAACTATGAACTCGGCTTCCGTTCCCGCCACGTCGGCGGCGCCATGTTCGCCTTCGGCGACGGTTCGGTGCACTTCCTGCCCGACACCATCGACCACCTGACCTACCAGCGGCTCGGTGCCAAGGCCGACCGGCAACCCGTGGAGATCCCGCAATGACCGGCGTGTTCAATCGCCGCGGCTGCCTGCCGCTCGCCGGCTTCCTGCTCGCCCTGGCCGCGGCCGGGTGCGGCAAGGCGAAGCCGGCCACGGCGCCCGTCACGGGCCGCGTGCTCCTCGACGGCAAGCCCGTGGCGGGCGCGGCCGTCATGCTCGAGCCGGTCGGCGGGGGCGTGCCGGCCCGCGGGAGCACCGGCGGCGACGGCAGCTTCACGCTCAGCACCTTCGGCCGGGACGACGGCGCGCTCGTGGGGCGGCACCGCGTCTCGGTCTCGAAGTTCGTCGTCGAGGGCGTGGCGGCCAACGAGTTCGGACTCGAGGCCGCGCCCGCGCCGGCCGGGCTGCAGCCGAAAGCCGGCCTGCCCGCCCGCTACGCCGACGCGAAGACGAGCGGCCTCGAGGCCACGGTCGAAGCCGGTGGCACGAAGGTCGAGTTCGCGCTCGAGTCCAAGGACTGACGACCGGATCTGACGCAGCTTCGCGGCACGCGTCGTCAGGCCCTCACGAGCACCTGCTGCACGTCGCGGAGATATCGCTGCCGCATGTTGCCCAGCAGCATGCCCAGGTAGGCGTTGGCTCCGAGCGAGAGAAACAGCGCGATCAGGCTGCCGATCAGCCAGCCCCAGGGTCTCTCCGCCCCGGCCACCGCGGCCAGGGTCGCGGCTTCCTCGGCCGGCCGGGCCGACGCGACGGCCACCGGCGTGACGCGGCGCGGACGCTTGGCCGCCTCGATCACCGACCGCTCGACGGCGGGCGGCCAGGCGTCGGCGACGTAGATCCGCACCCGGCGAACGTCCCGCGAGTCGGCCGGCACGTCGCTGGTGAACTGGTACGGACTGCCACTCGAGACGAGGTCGGGCTCGACCCGCACGAGGTAGTCGCCGCCGCCGTCGTCCGTCGGCAGGTACGCGGCCTCGATTCCCGTCGCCAGCAGAGCGGCCAGGGCCATCACGCAATCCAGAATCATCGTTCGTTCCCTTCAGGTGTCGGCGGAGGACCGGGGCCTCCGACAGGGCAGATTTCAACCTCCCCGGGTGTGGTCCTGCAACTCCGGCCTCCGGGGCGACCGTTCCAGGCTGTCGATTTCGGCCGCCAACATGGTCAAGGCCGCCTGCAGAAAGGCCACGGCGATCGGCCCCACGAAGATCCCGATCGGCCCCAGGGCCGTCACGCCCCCGAGCACGCTCAGCAGGGCCAGGAGCGGATGGAGCTTCGACTGTCCCTGGAGCACGAGCGGCTTGACGACGTTGTCGACCGTGGAGACCACGAGCGCCCCCCAGGCCGCCAGCCCCGCGGCCGTCCAGGTGTCGCGGACGAAAAACAGCAGGTAGAGGCTCGCCGCCCCCCAGACCGCCGCCGCCCCGACGATCGGGACCATCGCCATGAAGAAGGTGAGCAGCGTGAGCAGGAAGACGTTGTCGAGGCCTGCCACGGCGTAGCCGATCCCGCCCAGGATCGCCTGCACCACCGCCGCCAGCAGTGTGGCGCTGACGACCGCCCGGCTCACCTCCTCGAACTCCGCGAGCAGTTGCCACTGGTAGCGGACGTCGAGCGGCACGAGCCGCATCACCGCCGCCAGCATCCGCGGGCCGTCGGCCAGAAAGTAG
>JBILOA010000028.1:0-9591 GCA_044374735.1 Pirellulales bacterium
GGCGGCGGCCGGTGTCCGCGGCCGCGATGTCACGCCGTTTTTGCTCGAGCGGATGCGGGTGCTCACGGGCGACGCCAGCCTGCGGGCCAACGAGGCTCTGCTCATGAACAACGCTCGGGCGGCCGCGGAGATCGCCGTCGCCCTGCATGCAGCATCGGAGCACATCCGCTGATCGCATCGATGGACTGCGAGGGGTTGCCCATGCCATCGAGCGGCGTAGGAGACCGAGCGCAGCCCGGAGGGCGAAAGCGAGGTATCCTCCGAGCGAGCGGAAGGCAGGATGCCTGAAGCGAGCGTCCGGCGAGATGGCATGGGCAACCCCGAGCCCCGGGCTAGCGGTATCCTTTCTGTAATCATCTGAGAGCGGCTCCCCCAACCACCATGCCCGATATCGCCACGCTCGCCGCCAACCTCTCCGATCCAGACCCTGCCGTGCGGCTCGCCGCGGCCGAGCAGCTTGCCCGCGCCGGCGAAGAAGCCGCTGCGGCCACGGTGCCGCTCGTGAGGGCCTGTGGCGATGCCGACGAGCAGGTGCGCGAGCAGGCCGTCGCGGCGCTCGAGGAGCTCGGGCCTCCGCCGTCTGCGGCGATCGCCGACCTCATTCCCCTCGTCGCCGCGACCGATCCCCTCACCGCCTATTGGGCGATCACGCTCCTGGGGCGCTCTGGGCAGGCTGCGGCGGCCGCGGTGGCGGCGCTGACCGAACGGCTTGGTCACGCGGCCCCGCCTGAAGTCGCCCAGCGGGCCGCCTGGGCGTTGGGCAAGATCGGGCCCGCTGCCGCGGCCGCGGCCAGTGCCCTCCGCACCGCCGCGGCTTCGGCCGACCCCCGGCTGGCGCGGCTCGCGACCGAGGCTTTGGCCGCGGTTGGCGGGTGAAGCCCGCGAAGCCATCCGGCCGCCCCGCGGAAGCGGCATGATCGACCGGCCGTGCGGCCGATATCGGAGGTGTGCGCCGGCCACCGTCCAGCCCGACCCCGCGACCCCGCCGTCAGCTCCTGCTGGCGGCGGCCTGGTGCCTGGCGCTCGTGTGGCCCGCCGCGGCCTCGGCCCAGCCCGCCGCGAAGCCCTGGGACGCCGTCCTGATCGCCAGTTTCAACATCCAGGTGTTCGGCGAGTCGAAGCTGGCCAAGCAAAACGTCGTCGAGGTCTTGGCCCGGGTGGTGCGGAAGTTCGACATCGTGGCCATCCAGGAGGTGCGGGCCAAGTCCGACGACATCATCCCCCGCTTCGTGCAGGCGGTGAACGCCGACGGCAGCCGCTACCACTACGTGATCGGCCCACGGGAAGGCCGCACCTCGAGCAAGGAGCAATACGTCTTCGTCTACGACACGACCCGGATCGCGGTCGATCCCGCGTCGCTCGGGAGGATCCCCGACCCGTCCGACCGGCTCCACCGGCCGCCGATGGTGGCCCGCTTTCGCACCCTCGTCACGCCCGCCGAGGCCGCCTTCACCTTCTGGCTGGTCAACACCCACACCGACCCCGACGAGGTGCCGCAGGAACTCGCCGGCCTGACCGACGTGTTTCTCGCGATGCAGCGGGCCCGACCCGATGAAGACGACGTGATCATGCTCGGCGATTTGAACGCCGGCCCGCCCGAGTTCGGTTCCTTCCAGCGCATCCCGGGCGTCGGCTGGGCCGTCGGCGGCACCACCACCAACACCCGCCGCACGAAGACCTACGACAATCTCGTGTTTGCCCGCCCGCAGACCGCCGAGTATCTCGGCGCCTGGGGTGTGCTCGACCTGCAAAACGCGTTCGGCCTGCCACTCGACAACGCGCTCGAGGTCTCCGATCACAATCCCGTCTGGGGAGCCTTTTCCCCGGTCGAGATCCGGGGCCAGCAGCAGGCGACGCCGATGGCCGCCCAGCCCACGACGATGCGCTAGCGCCGCTCCCCTCTAGACTGCGAGGGGCAACCCCGACCCGCAGGCTAGCGACCCACGACCCACTGCATCGTCTTGGTCACCAGCCGGTCGAGGGCTCGCACGGCGAGCTCGATGTGCTCCCGCCGCGTGTCCTCGATCTTGTTGTGGCTGATGCCGTGGAGGCTCTGCACGAAGAGCATCGCCGTGGGGATGCCCGCCCGGGCCATCTCGGCCGCGTCGTGGAGCGGCCCCGAGGGAAGCCGATGGCTCGTCCCGCAGGTCTCGCGAATCGCCTCGTCGGCCAGGTCGATGAGCCGCGGGTCGAAGGGCCGCGGCGGAATCGACTGGAGCTTCTCCCAGGCCACGGCCACGCCCCCCTCGGCCGCAAACCGCTCCGCGGCCGCCCGGGCCTCGGAGAGCATGCGGGCGAGGGCGTCGGGGTCGAGGTGCCGCTGATCGAGCGTGATCCGGCATGCCTCCACCACGCTCGTCACGATGCCGGGCTGCGTGGTGCAGGAGCCGATCGTGCACACGCCCGAGCCGCTGCGGCGGGCGATCTCGGCCACCTCGGGGGCCATCCGGGCGGCGGCCAGGAAGGCGTCACGGCGCCGATGCATCGGCGTGCTGCCCGCGTGGGCTGCCTGGCCGCGGAAGGTGACGGCGTGCCGCTCGACGCCGCAGGTGCCGAGCACGGCGCCGAGTGGCAGGTCGAGATCGAGGAGCACGGGCCCCTGCTCGATGTGGAGCTCCAGATAGGCCGCCGCCGACTCGCGCTCACGGCCGGAGTCCGCGAGTCGCTCGAAGTCGATGCCCACGGCGGCGAGCGCGTCGGGGAGCCTCGCGCCCGTGGCATCGACCAGCCCGCGGACCTCGCTGAGATCGAGCGTCCCGGAGCAGGCCGACGAGCCGAACAGGCTCTTGCCGAATCGCGCCCCCTCCTCGTCGGCCCAGTCGACCACGCGGAGCGTGACCGGTGGCCGGCCGTCGGATTCCGCCGCCACCCGCCGCATCACCTCGACGCCGGCGAGCGTATCGAGGCAGCCGTCGAGCCAGCCGCCGTCGGGCACCGAATCGATGTGGCCGCCGACGATCACCGCCCGCTCGCTCGCGCCGGGGAGCGTGGCCCAGAAGTTGCCCGCCGCGTCGTCGTGCATCTCGACGGGCAGGCCCGCGAACCGCTCCCGCAGCCAGGCTCGGGCCCGGCTCCAGGTGGGCGTGAAGGCCACCCGCTGGGCGCCCCGCTCGTCACCGCTCAGGCGGCGGAGCTCCTCGAGTTCACGGATGGTGCGAGCGGGGTCGAAGGGTGGCATGGCGGGGGGCACGAGCGTGGGCGGCCTGCTTGGCCCTAGGCTAACACGGCCGCTTAGGTCGCTTCGCCATCCTCCCGTCCGCGGCCGGCCACACAGCTGGCCACCACCAGGTCGCCCGTGACGTTGAGCACGGTCCGGCACATGTCCAGGATCCGGTCGACGCCGAAGATCAGGCCGATGCCTTCGGCCGGCACGCCGACGGATCGGGCGAGCACCGCGATCAGGGGCAGCGATCCCCCAGGCACCCCCGCCGTGCCGATGCCCGCCAGGATCGACATCAGCACCACCTGCAGCTGCTGGCCCACCGAGAGCTCGATCCCATACACCTGCGCCAAAAACAGGACGACCACGCCCTCGTAGAGCGCCGTCCCGTTCTGGTTCGCCGTCGCCCCCACTGTGAGCACGAACCGGGCCGTGTCGCGGGGCAGCCGGAGATTGTCTTCGGCCACCGCGAGCGCGGTCGGCAAGGTGGCGTTCGACGACGAGGTGCCGAAGGCCACCTCCATCGCCGGGGCCACGCCGCGGAAAAACGCCACCGGGCTGCGTCCCGCGAGCAGCCGCAGGGCGATCGGATACACGATCACCAACTGCACGCCGAGCCCTGCGAGCACCGTCAGGGCGAACCAGAACAGCGACACGACCACGTCGAAGCCCAGCCGCGCCACGACGGCGAACACCAGGCACCCGGCCCCGACGGGGGCCAGCGAGAGCGCCCAGCCGATCACGGTCATGGCCACCACGTGCCAGCCCTCCAGCCAGCCCACGAGTGGTCCACACCGCTCCGGGCGGGTGGCGATCGCCGCTCCGACCAGGAGCGAGAACACCATCACGGCAAGCATCCCGTTGCCCGGCGAGCTGCCATCGATCGCCCCCGCCATCTCCTGCAGCGGATTCTGCGGCACAAGATCGATCAGCACCCGCGCGAGCGGCTTCGCCGCGGCCGCGCTTTCCAGCACGCCGGCGGCGGCGTCGCTTCCCCGCGCGACGAGCGTGTCGCGGCCGCGCTCGGAGAGCACCTTCCCCGGCTGGAGCGCGTTCACGAGCCCGAGGCCGAGCAGCACTGCCGTTCCCGAGAGCAGGGCGGAGACGAGCAGCGTCCGCACGCCCACGCGGCCGAGCTTCCGCAGGTCGCCCATCTCGACGACCGCCAGCGCCAGCGCCGAGACGACCAGTGGCAGCACCACCACGAACATCAGCCTGAGGAACAGGTTGCCCACCACGTCGGCGAGCCACATGGCGGCCGCGACGGCCGCCGGCGTCTCCCCCGCCTGCCGCTGCCAGACGTTCGCGGCCAGCCCGAGCGCCAGCCCCACGACCAGCCCGACCAGGATCCGCGACGCCCCCGCGGCGTGTGGCCGACTCGCCGCGGCATCGGCCTCGGCCCGCGACGGGGCTGGGGCATCGTGATTCGCGGGATCAGCCATCGTGGCCTCGGGCCGGTGCGGCCATGCTCCGAGCGACGTCATCGCTCGTGCCGGGCCCCGCACGCCCGCTCAATGTGGTGACCCTCGCCCCTGATTGCAAGCAGCCCGACACACTCGCCGAAGCGGGTAATAATACTGTTGCTGCTGCCACCGTGGCTGTGACCGACTCGGGCGACTGTTCCGATGGCGGGACAGCGCGTGCTTCGACACGCTCTCGACGACGACATCCACTCAAGCCCCCGAAAACCTTCCCCCGCCGTGGCCGACCTCACCTCCAACCTCGCCGGGATCACGAGCCCCAATCCCTTTTGGGTGGCCAGTGGTCCGCCGTCGAACACGGCCCACCAGGCCCATCGCGCCTTCGAGGCCGGCTGGGGCGGTCTGGTCTGGAAGACGATCGGCGACCCAACCCCGAACGTGGCCAGCCGCTACTCGGGCCTCACCATCCGCGGCCGGCGCATGGCCGGCTTCAACAACATCGAGCTGATCAGCGACCGCTCGGCCGACGCCAACTTCCGCGAACTCGCGGAGCTCAAGCGGCGCTGGCCCGACCGGGCGGTCGTCGCCTCCCTGATGGTCGATACCCGCGAGCGGTGGCACGAGTTCGTCCGCCGGGCCGCCGATTCCGGTGTCGACGGGATCGAGCTCAACTTCGGCTGCCCGCATGGGATGGTCGAGCGGGGCATGGGCTCGGTCGTCGGGCAGGATCCGCGGGCCATCGAGACGATCGTGGGCTGGGCGCTCGAAGCCGCCACGGTGCCCGTGCTCGTGAAGCTCACGCCCAACGTGACCGACATCGCGGCCGCGGCCCGGGCGGTCCGGCAGGCCGGCGGCCACGCCCTTTCGCTGATCAACACGATCAACAGCATCACCAACGTGAACCTCGACACCTTCACGCCGGAGCCGGACGTGGGCGGCAAGAGTTCGCACGGCGGCTACGCGGGGCCGGCGATCAAGCCGATCGCCCTGCACATGGTGCACGCCTGCGCCGCCGATCCGGCCGTCGGCCTGCCGATCTCCGGCGTCGGCGGGATCGCCACCTGGCGGGACGCCGCCGAGTTTCTCGCCCTCGGGGCGGCGAACGTCCAGGTCTGTACGGCGATCATGCACCGCGGCTTCGGGATCGTGGAGCGGCTGATCGACGGCCTTTCCGCCTACCTCGATTCGAAGGGGTTCCGCACGCTCGGCGACCTGCGGGGCCGGGCCGTGTCGAACGTGGTCGACTGGAGCCACCTCGACCTCAACGCCCGGCGGGTGGCCCGGATCGACTACGAGACCTGCATCGGCTGCAATCTGTGCCACGTCGTCTGCGAAGACGCGGCCTTTCAGTGCATCGACCTCGTCGACTCCGCGGCCTACGGCCCGGGGCCCGGCCGCGTGCCGGGCCGGCCGGTGCCGCTGGTGCGCGAGGCCGACTGCGTGGGCTGCAACCTCTGCTCGATCGTCTGCCCGGTGGTCGACTGCATCCGAATGGTGCCGGTCGACACGGGCGGCGCGCCGTTGACCTGGGAGCAGTATCAGTCCGGACTGGCCGCGGGCACGGCCCCGCCGATCCCGCCCCGGCCCTGAGCCGCGTCAAACCCGTTTCCGGAGTCAGCCCCGCATGTCGTCGCGCACCTGGTTCACCACGATCCTGCTCGGCCTGCTCGCCCCCACGGTCGCCTGGGCGGTGGGCGAATACCCGCCCCGGATCGACGGGGCCCGCGTCGAGACCTACAAGACGGTCGGCGACACGAAGCTGAGGCTCTGGATTCTCGCCCCGAAGCGGGAGGCCGACGCCCGCAGTCCCGCGATCGTGTTCTTCTTCGGCGGCGGGTGGAGGTCGGGCTCGCCCCAGCAGTTCGAGCCGCAGTGTCGACATCTTGCAGCCCGGGGCATCGTGGCGATCATGGCCGATTACCGCGTGGCCAGCCGGCACGGCGTCAAGCCGGTCGACTGCGTGGGTGACGCCCGCTCCGCGATCCGCTGGGTGCGGGCGAACGCCGACCGTCTGGGCATCGATCCCGACCGGATCGCGGCCGCCGGGGGGTCTGCCGGCGGCCACCTCGCCGGGAGTACGGCCTTCATCGAGGAGTTCGACGAGCCGGGCGAGAACAGGGCCGTTTCCGCCGCGCCGAACGCGCTGCTGCTCTTCAATCCGGCGCTCGTGCTCGCGCCGCTGCCCGGCCTCGATCTGGCCGGATTCGGCACGCGAGTGCCCGCCGCACGCCTCGGCGCCGGGCCCGAAAAACTCTCCCCTGCCCACCACGTGAAGCCCGGCGGCCCGCCGACGATCATCTTTCATGGATCGGCCGACGAGACGGTGCCGCTGGTCACGGCCGAGGCCTTTGCGGCCGCGATGAAAAAGGCGGGCAACCGCTGCGAACTCGTCGAGGCGGAGGGGCAGCCTCATGGGTTCTTCAACCGCGAGCCCTGGCGGTCGAAGACGCTCGCCGACGCCGACGCGTTTCTCGAGTCGCTCGGCTGGATCGAAGCCGACGCTCCCGCCACGGCCCGCTGACGCGGCCGCGCGTCGAGCGGCGTATAATCCGCCGCCATGCGTTCCGTCGTCGTCTGCGGTCTCGGTCGGTTCGGGCTCCAGGTCGTGGAGGCCCTGCGGGGCTGCGACTGCCCCGTCACGGTCATCTCCGACGACCGCACCGCCGAGGAGCGGATCGAGCGGGTGCGGGCCGCCGGATGCCGTTTCGTGCGCGGCGACTTCCGCGCCGCCACCGTGCGGCGCGAGGCCGACGTCGCCGATGCCCGCGCCGTGGTGCTGACGACGGCCCACGATCCGGACAACCTCGAGGCGGCCCTCGAAATCCGCGGCGAGGCGCCCGCCGTGCGCGTCGTGATGCGGCACTCGCAGCCCCGCCTGTCGCGGAGGTTCGAGGCCGACTTCGGGATTTCCGCGGCGCTGGCGGTGGCGGAACTCGCCGCCGGGGCCTTCGTCGGGGCCGCCCTCGAGGCGCCGGCCGCCGGCCCGCCGAAGCCGGTCACGGACCGCCCGCTGCCGCTGCCCAAGCGGGCGATCCGCACCGAGTTCCTCGCGATCCCGCTGCTGCTGCTGGGCATCTACGCCACCGCGATCGTGGTGTTTCGATCCGCGATGGGACTGAGCTGGATCGACGCCACCTACTTCGCCACCACGGTGGTCACCACCGTCGGCTTCGGCGACATCAATCTGCTCCAAGCCCCGGGCTGGCTGAAGCTGTTCGGCGTGGGACTGATGTTCGCGGGCGTGCTCCTGATCGCCGTGACGGCCTCGCTCCTGGCGGTGTTCGTGGTGACCGGCACGGCTGACCACCTGCGGAACGAGTTTCGGGCCCGCCGGCTGCGCAACCACGTGGTCGTCTGCGGGCTGGGATCGGTCGGCACGGCCGTGGCCCGCGACCTCCACGAGCGAGGCAACCGCGTGGTGGTGATCGACCCCAAGGCCGACGACGAGCTTCATCGCGAGACCAATCCCCGCTGTCCGGTGATCGTGGGCGACGCCACCCGGCCGGTGATCCTCCACCGCGCCGGGATCGAGCGGGCCCGGGCGCTCGTGGCCTGCACGAGCAACGACGCCCTCAACCTCGAGATCGGGCTCACCGCGCAGTCGGTGGCCGAGGCCAGCCGCGACGGCCGTCCGCTCCGCCTGGTGCTGCGGTGCTTCGACACCGACATTGCCCACCGGATCCATGCCGTATCCGACAACTACACGCTGCTCTCGGAGGCGAAGATCGCCGCCGAGGTGTTCGTGAAGCGGGCCCTGGCCAAGCCGGCCACCTGACTCCCCGCCCCGCCATGCCCACCGCCGCCGCCACCTCCCATCTCGCCGACCCGGTCACCCGCCACATGCGGTCTGACTTCGCCCGGCTCGCGCTCGGCCAGACCGTCGGAGAGGCGATCGCCGCCGCCCGCGCCGCGCCGCCCGAGGGGCGGATCATCTACTTCTACGTGCTCGACGCCGAGGGACGGCTGGCCGGTGTGGTTCCCACCCGCCGGCTGCTGCTCTCGCCCGACACCACGCCGATCCGCGACATCATGGTGACGCGCGTGGTCACCATCCCGGCCGCCGCCACCGTGCTCGACGCCTGCGAGTTTTTCCTGCTCCACAAACTGCTCGCCTTTCCCGTGGTGGACGAGGAGCGGCGGATGCAGGGGATCGTGGACGTGGACCTCTACACGGAGGAGCTCGCCGACGTCGATCGCCGTGAGGAACTCGACGACCTGTTCCAGCTGATCGGCGTGCACTTCGAGGATTCGCAGGCCCGCTCGCCGGTGGCGGCCTTCAAGAGCCGGTTCCCCTGGCTGGTGACCAACATCGCCGGGGGGATCGTGGCGGCCTTCCTCTCGGGGATGTTCCAGGCCGAGCTGGAAAAGGCGGTGGCCCTGGCCCTGTTCGTGCCGGTCGTCTTGGCCTTGGCCGAGAGCGTGGCGATCCAGTCGGTGAGCATCGCGTTGCAGCGACTGCACGGCCGCCGGCCGTCATTGGCCGCGATCACCGCGGCCGTGCGGCACGAATCGCTGACGGGGGTCATGCTCGGGCTCGCCAGCGCCGTGACCGTCGCTCTCGTGGCCCTCGTCTGGCTCGGCCAGGTGACGGTGGCCGCGGCGCTCCTGGGGGGCATCACCGGGGGCGTCGTCTGTGCCGCCGTGATCGGCGTGGCGATGCCCAACCTGCTGCGGCTCTTCGCCCGCGAGCCGCAGGTGGCCTCCGGCCCCGTGGCCCTCGCCGCCACCGACATGGTCACGCTCGTGATCTACTTCTCGCTGGCCCGGCAACTGCTGGGCTGAGCGGCGAGCCCCGCGGCCCTGCTTGTCCGCGACTACACTTTGGCGAGCGACGCACCGCTTCCTGCCCCCGCCCCGCCCTCGTTCACCTCACGCCATGCCCCTGCTCATCAAGAACGCCGAGATCGTCAACGCCGACAGCCGCTACCCGGCCGACATCCTCTGCGAGGGCGACGTGATCACCCGCATCGACCGCGGGATCACGCCCCCGCCCGGAGCCGAGGTGATCGA
>JBILOA010000432.1:0-2841 GCA_044374735.1 Pirellulales bacterium
CGGCGGTCGTCCGCTGGACCGAGAGCGTGGCGGCGGGGCTCACCTGGATCGGGCTGGCAAAAGTCTGCGTCGTCGTGTTGTTCGTGTTTTGGAGGATGAGCGTGCCGGCCGAGAGGTTCGTGGGCCCGGTGTAGATGATCTGCGTGCCGGCGAAGGTCTGCGTGCCCGTGCCGGTCTTGGTCACGCCGAGCGCCCCGCCGTTCTGGTTTCGCAAAAAGCCCGTGAAGCTGTACGTGCCCGAACCGTCGAGGACGAGGGTGGAGCGACCGGAATTGGTGGGCCCGCTCTCCTGGCTCTGGATCACGCCCCGCTGGTTCGTATAGCCGACGACGCGGACACCGGCGACGGTTTGAACCGTGCCCATCAGCTCCAGCCGGCCGTGGTCACCGGAGTCGGTGTTGAAAGAGATGACCGTGCCGGGAGCGAACTGGTTGTTCTGGAAGGTGTAGACGTCGGGCGAGGCGTTGTTGTTGAAGATCAACTCGTTGCCCAGGGCGAAGCCGGCGGTCTTGGCGAGCGAGAGGGCGCCCTGAGTGACCGTCGTCGTGCCACCGTAGGTGTTGCCCAAGGGGCCGTCGAAGACCTGGGTGCCGGTGCCGTTCTTGACGACGCTGCCCGGGCCGGAGATCGACCCGGAGTAGGTGCCGCCGAGGTTCGTGCCGCCGAGGGCGATGGTGTTGTCGCCCAGCGACAGGTCGCCCGCGCCGGTGAGCGCGCCGATCGCGTAGGTGTTGACGCCCGCGACAGCGTAGGCGAGCTGCTGGGTGCCGTAGGTGCCCATGTCGAGCGTAGCCGCTTGGAGGGCGTTGACGTTGGCGAGGGCCAGCGTGCCGGCGTTCAGCCGGGCGGTGCCCGAGAAGGTGTTGGTGCCGGAGAGCGTGAGGGTGCCGCTGCCCTCCTTCCGGAGCGTGCCGGTGCCCGAGATCACGCCCGGGAGCGTCTGGTTCGAGTTGCTCGTGAGGGCGAGCGTGCCGGCGGCGACGAGCGTCGGCCCGGTGTAAGTGGTCGGGATGGCGGCGGTCAGCGACAGCGTGTTGGGGCCGATCTTGGCGGAGCCCTTTGCCCCGTCGATCACGGCGGTCGAGGTGCGGTCGCCGGCCGAGGTGTCGAAGCCCACGAAGCCCGTCGCGTTCACCGTGGCGTTCGTGCGGACGGTGGCGAAGTCGGCGTCGGAGACCGCGTTGGCGACGGCGAGAACGGCCGCTGCATCCACGTTGGCGCTGCCCGCGACGTTCCAGCCGGGCAGGGCGGCGGTGGTGGCGGCGGTGAGGGTGCCCGCCGAGACGAAGGTCGGGCCGGTGTAGGTGTTGGTGCCGGAGAGCGTGAGCGTGTTCGCCCCGATCTTGCGGAGGCCGGCATCGTCGGCGAGGGCCGCGGCGGAGGTGCGATTGCCGGCCGACGTGTCGAAGCCAAAGAAGCTGCCCGCGGGCAGTGTGGTGGCCAGCAACGCCGCGGGGATGTCGGCGTCGGCGAAGGAGTTGCCGAAGGCGAGGGTCGCCCCGACGGCCACCGTGTTGCGGCCCGGCTCCGCGAAGCCGGGGAGCGACGCGGCCGAGCCCGCCACGAGCGTGCCGGCGAAGACCGTGGCACCGCCGGCGAAGGTGTTGGTGCCCGAGAGCGTCAAGACGCCGGTGCCGATCTTGGCGAGCGAGCCTGGGCCCGTGAGTGAGCCGGCGAAGGTCGAAGTCCGATCGGCATTGCCCACCGTGAGGGCCACGGCCGCCGGAGTGCCGGCGTTGTTCTGCAGGGCGAGGGTGCCCGAGCCCGTGAGGCCCCCGAGCGTGAAGGCGTTGGCAACGACGGAGGCGTCGAACTGCACCGTCGCGGTGGGGTCGAGCGTGGCGTTCTGGATGGCGAGCTGGTTGGCGAGCCGCAGCGTGCCGGCCGACGCGGTGGCGGTTCCCGAGAAGGTGCTCGCCCCGCCGAGGGTCTGGACGCCGGTGCCGGTCTTCGTGACGCTGCCCGTGCCGCTGATCAGGCCGGAGAAGGAGCCGGTGCCATTGTTGGTGCCCAAGGTGAGCGTCTGGGCCCCGAGGATCACCGTGCCGGTGCCCGCGAGCGACTTGAGGCTGCCGTTGCTGGCGCCGCCGGAGGGCTGGACGTCGAGCCGCAGGGCGCCGTTGGCATTCAGCGTGACGTCGCTGTTGGCGAAGGCCAGCGAACCGCCGGCACCGGAATTGTTGTTGATCCAGACGGTGCTGCCGTTGATCGTGGTGGGGCCCGAGAGGGCGTAGGTGCCGCGGCGGAGGACGAGTCCGTTGTTGTTGAGCGAGATCGCGCTCGAGCCGTTGATCACGAGCGGGCCGGTGCCGGAGATCCCGCCATCCGCATAGATCGCCGTGTTGTTGTTCGTGCCGCCCCGGGTGGCGTCGAAGTTGATCGTGGCACCGCCGGCGTTGATCGTGAAGGCACCGTCGAATACACGCCAGGCGTCGTCGCCGACGCCGTTGGTGGCAAGCGTGAGCGTGCCACCGTTGAAGGTGACCGAGGTAGCGGCACCGTAGGCACGACTTCCGCCGCCGGTCATCGCGACCGTCGCGCCCGGGTTGATCGTGACGGCCGAGGTGAGCGTGCCGGCATCGCGGAGTTCGAGCGTTCCGGCGTTGACAGTGGTCGTACCGGTGTAGGTCGTGCCGGTCGATGTGAGCGTGAGCGTGCCGGTGCCGGTCTTGATCAGGCTGCCGGCACCGGTGAGGGCGCCGGTGTAGAGCGTGTTGGCGTTGGCCCCGCCAACGGTGAGCGCGACGGCGGCCGGCGTGGTGGCGTTGTTGGCGAGCGCGACGGCCGCCACGCCGTTAAGGCCGCCCAGCGTGAAGGCCGTGCCGGCGGTGCTGCTGAACA
>JBILOA010000433.1:0-2838 GCA_044374735.1 Pirellulales bacterium
TCTCGGCCGGCACTGTGCTCGCGGGCGCCGTGACCACCAACACCCTCAAGGTCGAGAACCCGGCCGCCGCCCAGTCGCTCGCCCTGGGCGCGAACACCCTCACGCTCACCGGCGGTGGCCTGCTCGTCACCGGCACCAACGACTTCTCGATCTCCGGCGGCACGCTCACGGCGAGCAACGGCACGGGCGCCTACGAGCTGCTCCTGCATCAATACTCGGCGGGCACGCTCACGATCGGCTCGGCGATCGCCAACAACGGCGCCAATGCCACCGCCTTCACGAAGGCCGGCACGGGCACCGCCCGCCTGACCGGGGCCAACTCTTTCACCGGCGGCATCAATGTGACCGCCGGCACGCTCGAGATCACCGGCACGACCTCCGCCACCGGCACGACGACCGTCGCCAACGGCCTGCTCCGGCTCTCGGGTGCGACCGCCGCCGGCGCCACGGCCTACACCGTTAACGGCGGCACCCTCCAGATGGGCACCGCCACCGGCATCGCGGCGGGCGCGACGGTGACGCTCAACGACGGCACCTTCGACCTGAACGGCTTCAACACCACGATCTCGAACCTCGGGGCCGGCGGCGTCACGGCCCGGATCACCGACACCTCGGCCGGCACGGGCGTCACGCGGCTGACGCTCACATCGTTCACGACCTCGTCGTCCCAGCAACTCGTCGATGGGCCGTCGCGTCAGTTGGCGGTGAGCGTCGCGAACGGCAATGGGGCTCCGATGTTCGCCAACCAGGCCAACACCTTCTCCGGCGGCTTGACGCTCATGAACAACGGCACCGGCACCCGGCTCAACCTGAACTTCCTGCCCTCCAACGTGGGCGTACCCGGTGCGATCGTAAGCAGCCCCTTCGGTCGCGGTCCGATCACCATCGGCGAGGCGGCCAACCACCGGGCCCAAATCTTCACGACCACGGCTGCCAACCAGTCGATCCTCAATGATGTCGTGTTCAACTCGGTGCTCGGCACCGACGTGACCGGCGCCTTCCGGGTCGACAGTACGAATCTCACGCTCGCCGGCACGCTCACCGGCAACCTCGCGCCGGTCAACCTCTCCACCTACTCCGGCGGCAGTGCGACGCTGCTCGGCCGGATCACCGGGGCGGGCGGCCTTCGGGTCGTGCGGGGTGCGTACAACGGAACTCCGGTCAACAACGTCTTCACGCTCACCCTCAACAACGTCTACGGCCCGGCCAACGACTACACCGGCCCGACCACGGTCGACGCCGTCACGGTGCTCGCCCTCGGCGCCGCCGAGCAGATCCCCGACGGTCTCGGCGACGGCGACATGACGGTCGCCGGCACCTTCCGCCTCGACGGCTTCAGCGAGACGCTCAACGGCCTGAGCGGTGCCGGCGTGGTGGACGGCGGCAACGGCACCCCGGTGCTCGCGGTCGGCGGCAACGATGCCACGAGCAGCTTCACCGGCACGATCCAAAACACGATGGGCTCGCTGGGTCTCGCGAAGATCGGCACGGGCACGCTGACGCTCGGCGGCACCAACACCTACGTCGGCGGCACGACACTCGCCGGCGGCCGGCTCGAACTTGGCTCGGCCGGCGCCCTCGGCACGATCGGCGGGATCACCTTCTCCGGCGGCACGCTCGTCGCGACCGCCTCGAACACCGCCGACTACTCGGCCCGCTTCAGCCAGGCTGCCGCCCAGCCCTACTCGATCGACACCAACGGCATGAACGTCGCCTGGTCGACGGGCCTCTCCAGCACGGGCGGCACGCTCACGAAGACCGGCTCCGGCATCCTCGTCCTCGCCGCGGCCAACCAGTTCGCTGGCGGCATCTCGCTGGCGGGCGGGTCGCTTGAACTCGGTGCCACGGGCGCCCTCGGGTCGGCCGGCACGATCTCGTTCTCGGGCGGTGCGCTCCGTTACTCGGCGACCGACGCGACCGACTACTCCGGCCGGTTCTCCGGCGCGGCGGGCCAGCTGTACGCCGTCGACACCAACGGCCGCGACGTGACCTTTGCCTCGGCGCTGAGCAGTTCCGGCGGCTCGTTCACCAAGCAGGGCGCCGGCACGCTCGCCCTGACCGCGGCCAACTCCTACAGCGGTGACACCATCATCTCCGAGGGCACGCTCGCGGTCGGCACGGGCGGCACCACGGGCCGCATCGGCTCGGGCTCGGTCGACGTCTCGGCGAACGGCCTCCTCGCCTTCAATCGCACCGACACCTATGGCGGCGCCTTCAGCAACACGATCTTCGGCTCGGGCGGCATCCGGCTGCAGCAGGGCACGCTGACGATCGACGGCTCGAACACCTTCAGCGGCTCGACCACCGTGGCCGGTGGCACGCTGCGGGCGACTTCCAGCCAGGCCTTCGGCGCGAGCTTCTTGGCCGACGCCCTCTCGCTCGCCGGCGGCCGGGTGGACCTGGTCAGCGACTTCCCGGCGACGTTCGGTCCCTTCGGCACGGGCATCGGCACGACCGTCTCGGCCAGCAGCACGCTCGCCAGCGACCGGCTGACGGCGGGCGCCGGCGTCGCCCAGGAGCTCGGGGCGCTCGCCATGGGTGGCCAGACGCTCACGATCGCCCGCGGCGCGAATGTGACTGGCGGCACGGCGACGGTGAGCTTCAGTGGGTTCGCGAACTTCTCGGCCGATCCCACGATCGTGACCAACACCGGGGCCGAGGTGGTCTTCGGCGGCGGGGTTGGCGGCAGCCTGAGCACGCTCACCAAGGGCGGTGGCGGCCTGCTCACCCTCACGAGCGCGGGCCACTCGGGTGGCTACGCGATCAACGCCGGCACCTTCCAGATCGGCACGGGTTCCACGTCCGGTTCGATCGCCGGGTCGACGGGCGTGAGCTTGG
>JBILOA010000434.1:0-2829 GCA_044374735.1 Pirellulales bacterium
GAAACTTCGTGCGGGCGTGGACGTCGATGACGGCCTCGTTCCAGGGCACGAACCGGTAGCCCGGCGGCAGGGCCGGAACGGTCCGGGGCGTCCCGAGGTCGGCCTCCATCCGAAACCGCTTGAAGTAGGTGGTCGACACGGGAACCCCGCTTTTCGGCTCGAACCTGGCGACGACCCGGGGTCAACGCGCCGGTGGATTGCCGCGGCAGGGCCCTCCAGGGCCGTGGAGCGTTCAGATTGTGCAGGCTGCGTCGAACGGGGTACGCTAGAGCATGTTTTTGATGGCCCAAAAAATGTTTTTTGACGCTCCAAAAATGCCGGGGTCGGCATGCCTGGTCCTGGGGGCCATCGCCCTCGGCTGGGCGGCGTTGGCCGGCTGCGGTCGGCCGGATGCCGGCGGGCTCCGCGGCGATGGCCGGCCGCGGGTGGTGGCGACCACGACGGTGGTCGCGGATCTCGTGCGGGAGGTGGGAGGCGAGCGGGTCATCGTCGAGTGCCTGATGCCGCCGGGCATCGACCCCCATTCCTACAAGGCCACCCCCCGCGACGCCGAACGGCTCCTGCGGGCAGACCTCGTGGTGGCGTCCGGGTTGCATCTCGAGGGCCGGCTGGCTGCGCTCCTGGAAAAGCTGGCCGACCGGGTGCCGTTCGTCGCCGTCGCCGATCGGCTGCCGGCGGATCGGCTGCTGGAGGCCGACGGCGGCCTGCCGGACCCGCACGTGTGGTTCGACGCGGCGCTCTGGAGCCAAACGGCCGCGCCGGTGGCCGCCGCGCTCGCCGGGATCGACCCCGACGCCGCGGTGGCCTACGGGAACGCCGCCGAGGCTTATGCGGCCCGGCTCCGCGAACTCGACGCCACCCTCCGGCAGCGGATCGCCGCGATTCCCAAGGATCGCCGCGTGCTGGTCACGGCCCACGATGCCTTTCGCTACTTCGGTCGCGCCTATGACATCGAGGTGGTCGGCGTCCAGGGCACCAACACGACGAGCGAAGCAGGCCTCGGCGACATCAACCGCCTCGTCGAGCTGGTCGTGAGCCGGAAGATTCCCGCGGTGTTCGTGGAGACGAGCGTGGCCGACCGCAACGTCACGGCGCTGATCGAAGGAGCGGCCGCCCGTGGCCACCGGCTGACTCTCGGCGGACGCCTCTACTCCGACTCGCTCGGCGAGCCGGGCAGCGACGGCGACTCGCTCGAGGCCGCCCTCGAGACCAACGTCGCGCGGATCGTGGCGGGGCTGGCGCCCGTGTCGGAGGCCGCCAGCCCGTGACCGCCGTGGCCGCACCGATCCTCGAGTTTCACGACGTCACGGTCGCTTATGGCCGCCGACCGGTGCTCTGGAACGTCGATCTGGCGATCGTGGAGCCCTGCCTGTTCGGCGTGATCGGTCCCAACGGGGCCGGCAAGAGCACGCTCCTCAAGGCGGCGCTCGGCCTCGTGCCGGTGGTCGGAGGCTACGTGCGGTTCTTCGGCGCGCCGCTCGACCGCGTGCGCGGCCGCGTGGGGTATGTGCCACAGCGGGAGACCGTTGACTGGGACTTTCCCGTGAGCGTGATGGACGTCGTCTTGATGGGCACCTACGGCCGGCTCGGCTGGCTGCGGAGGCCCGGGCGTCGGGAACGCGACCTGGCCCGGCACTGCCTCGATCGCGTCGGCCTCGTCGGCCTCGCGGAGCGCCAGATCGGGCGGCTCTCGGGCGGCCAGCAGCAGCGGGTGTTTCTCGCCCGGGCGCTGGCCCAGGAGGCGGACGTGTATCTGCTCGACGAGCCGCTCGCGGGCGTGGACGTCCGCTCGCAGGAACAGATTTTCCGCGTCCTGGCCGAGGTGCGCGACCAGGGCAAGCTGGTCGTCGTGGTGCACCACGACCTGCGAACGGCCGCCGAGTGGTTCGACCGCGTCGCCCTGATCGACATGCGGCTGGTCGCCACCGGCCCCACGGCCGACGTCCTCACGCCCGACAACCTCCGGCGGACCTACGCCGGCCGCGTCGAGCTGCTCGAGGAAATCGGTCGGGCCGTCGCCGAACGGGGCCGGACACCATGATGGCAGCCGCGCCGACGCTCGCCGCGTGGCCGCCGCTGGTCGCCGTCGCCGCGGGGCCGCTCGATGCCGGCCTCACCTACAACACGGTGGTCGCGCTGGCGGGCGTGGCGACGGTGGGCTTCGCCGCGGGCGTGGCCGGCACCCTGGCCCTGCTTCGCCGCCGGCCGCTCGTGGGCGATGCGGCGGCCCACGCCACGCTTTTGGGCGTGGGTGCCGCCTTCCTGCTCACCGGCCGGCGCGACCTGCCCACGCTGCTGGCCGGCGCGCTCGTCTCGGCCGTTGCGGCGCTCGTCGTGCTCGTGTTCCTGCGACGGATCGCCCGCACCCGCGACGACGCGGCCACGGCGATCGTGATCGGCGTCTCCTTCGGGGCCGGGCTGGCGCTGCTCGCGGGCATCACCGCCCGCGGCCTGCCCGGCGGCGCGGGCCTCGAGCAGTTTCTGCTCGGCCACGCCGCCGCGCTCACGGCGCAGGACGCGCTGCTGCTCGCGGCTGCGTCGTGCGCCACGGTCGCACTGGTGGCGGTGGCCTTCAAGGAGTTTGTGCTCGTCGCCTTCGACGACGCCTTCGCCGCGGCCATCGGCCGGCCGGTGGGGCTGATCGACACGGCGCTGGTCGCGCTCGTCGCGGTGATGGTGGTGGTGGGGCTGCCGGCTGCCGGTGCCGTGCTCGTGACGGCGCTGGTGGTGATCCCGCCGGTCGCGGCGCGGCAGTGGACGACCCGCGCGGGGCGGATGCTGCTGCTCGCCGGACTGTTCGGTCTGGCCGCCGCGGTGGCCGGCGTGCTG
>JBILOA010000029.1:0-9526 GCA_044374735.1 Pirellulales bacterium
GCCGCAGCGGCGACCCGCCGGGGGAGGCAGGGCGCTCCGCCTGCGGTCCGCCCGTGAGCGGCAGCGGCGCCGAGGCCAGAGGCCGATCTGCGGCGCCTGCGAAGGCGGCCGGTTGGATCTCGGCCGCCTCGTCGGGCGAAGGAGGCACAGGAGCGTCGGCCGCGACTGCCGCCGCGATCGTGAACGTCCAGACCGCTGTGGCCGTGGTGATCCAGACCGCCGCGGTCGCGACGCGGGCGAATACCGGGGGAATGGTCATGCCGCGACCTGCCTCCGGGGAGCGACCGGCTCACCCGGATCCGCGTCGTCGACCTCGGACCAGTCGATCCGGTGCGCCGGGCGCTGGCCCGACCGTTGACGGGACGAGCTTCGCTGCGGGCGGAGCACGAGCCAGCCGAGCAGACCGGCGGCGACGGCGATCACGCCGAGCCAGACCTCGCGCGGCACGTCCTCGGCGCGGCCGGCGAGGATCGCCCGCCACGCGGCCTCGAGCGACACCACCGCGCCCGCCTCGGCCGCCTCCTGATCCGAGCCCGCGGTCGCGGCGTCGGCCGGCGGGGTGGCGAGCACCCGCGACTGGCCGGCTGCGACCATAGGCCCGGCGACCGGAAATCGCGTCACCAGCACCTGTCGGCCGTCAGCCCGGGTGGTCGGCGGCAGCAGGCCGAGCACGTGGTCGCGCAGGCCCTGCTCCGTGGCGCGATCGACGCCGGCGGGATCGACGGCCGAACCGGTCCGGCCGCGGGCCGCGACGAAGAAGGGCTCGGGTACCGCGAGCGACACCAGGATGGTGGCGGGGAAACCCTCGTCCGACTCGGGCGACGACTCTTCCGGCAGGTCGACGAAGGCGTTTTCTTCGGTGGCGGGATCGCCGATCTCGGCCGGCGCGTTGGCATCCGCGATCCGCTGCGCCGACGGCGGCGACACGGCCGCGGGCAGCCGGGGCGGGGCCGGGGCCTGGAAGGTGACGGTGACGTCGACGATCGCCCCTTCGACGAACGCGAGTCCCTGCCGGAGCTTGCCGGCCAGATGCCGCTCGTGGACGATCCGCCGCGCGAGCGCCGGATCGGCTGCCGCCACGTCATCTCCACCCGGATCCACGGGCAGCGGTCCGACGAAGACGCGGCCGCTCCGCAGATCGGTGACGGCGACCCGCTCGGCCTCGAGCCCGGAGATCGACGCGGCCACGAGGACGCGGATCGCCTGGACGCGGGCGGGCTCGAGTTCCGCACCTGGCTGGGTGCGCACGTTGACGCTCGCGGTCGGCCGGGGCGCCGCCACCAGGCCGCCCGCGGGCCGGTCGTCGCCCGCGTAGAGCACGGCGGCCCGCTCGATGCCCGGCATGGAGCAGATCACGTGGGCGAGTTCTTCCTGGACGGCGACGCGGAGCATCTCCTCCTGGACGGCCCGACTCTGCCAGGGGCTGTTGTTCTCGAGGGCCCGCCGCAGGCTGCTGCCGAACTCGCGGGGCAGCGCCTCGGCGTCGACCAGGGCCCGCATGTAGGCGCTCTGCCGCGGCCGTGGCACCCAGACGCGGCCGGCTTCGGTGCGATGGCCGGCGAGCTGGGCTCGGTCGAAGGCGGCCTCGACGATCGCGAGCTCCGACGAGGGCAGGACCGTGCCCGGAAGGAGTTCCACCTCCTCGCTGATCGGGCGGTCGCGGAGCAGCCAGGCGGCCCAGCCCAGGCTGGCGGCGACGAGGCCGATGCCCACGATCTGCGCCGGGGTCACCCGGGGCCTGCCGCGCCGGTTCGCGTCGTCTTCGTGGTGGTGCATCGGCGTGCCGGATCGTGGTTGGGGTTCGGGCGTACGCGGTCAGGCGGCCTGCCGCTGGTGGCCGCGGCGCGGCAGGTGCAGCGTCACGGCGGAGCCCCCTTCGGGACAGCCGCGCCAGGCGAGCGTGCCGCCGAGCCGCTCGGCGAGCGGGCGGACGGCGGTGAGGGAGCCGTGCGGGCCGCCCGCGAGCCCCGGGCCCGAGTCGGCCACCTCGATCTCGAGGCCGGCGGTGCAGGCGACGCTCGTCACGACCACCTCGCGGAGCCGGGGCGGCGCGGCGGCGGCCGCCTCGCACGCGGCCGCCAGGAGCGAACGCAGCAGGTCGCCGAGGGCCGCGGCCTCAGCGGCGGTGACGTGGCCGGCGTCGGTGTCGAGCGTGACGCCGACCGGCGGCAGGCCGCGGGCGTGCCGCTCGGTGGCGATCTCGGCGACCACCGGCGCGAGCAGGCCGGTCAGCGGCGTGCCGGAGGCCGCGGTCCGCAGCGGGAGCACGTGCGGCTCGACGGCAGGACGCTGATGGCGGGAGGGGCGCGGCATGGGAATCCTTTCCCGTGGGTGCGTGGCGGCGTGGGATCGGGGCGCGTCGGTCAGGCGGCCCCGTGCGGCTGGAGGTGGGCCGTCGCGCCGCAGGTCTCATCCATGAGCCAGCGGTTGACGTCGCCGAGCGTGGCCCGCGAAAGTTCGCCGCCCCGCTGGTAGATCCGCACCGCCAGCGTGCCGCCGGCGGCGTGAAACAGTCTCAAGGTCCGGTCGAATCGGCCGGCGTCGGCCGCCACGGCGGCGGCGCGGCAGCAGAGCAAGAGCGGCATCCGACGCACCTCGTCGAGCCGCGCGAACGCCGCCTCGTCGAGCGGGAACGGGCCACCGAGCGAGACGGCGCCGGCGAAGGCGTCGGGCTGCTGGCAGGCCATGCGGAAGGCTTCGGTGCCGCCGGCGGCATGACCGACGAGCCAGATCCGCCGGGGGTGGATCGAGAGCCGGTCGCGGACGCGATCGATCGCCCGCCAGGTCGCCGCGCCACCGCGGGCCGGCTGCACGGCGACGTAGTTCCGCAGGCTGAGCCGGATCATGGCCCGGCCGAGGTCGAACCGGCGAGCGGGATCGGGGAGCCAGACGACCAGCGGGTAGTCGTAGCCGGGCTCGTAACCCTGCGGCACGAAGACCCGGGCATCGCCCGTCCAGTCGGCGAGCGGCCCGCGGCCCGTCGTGGTCGTACGGCGGGGCCGAACTGCGGCCTCGATCGGGGGCCTGCGGCGCATGGCGATGTCTCCACGGGGCTGGGTCAACGGGACGGCGGTTTGTAGCGGAACCCCGCGCCGCGAAACAACGGCAACGCAGGCTCATTCCGGCGGTCTCGGCAAGCCGGGAAAGCGAGGCAGCGCGGGGGCCCGGCGAAGCCCCCACGAGAACGTCCAAACCAACCCCACCCAAGGCCGCGAGGGGTTGCCCGTGCCAAGCGAGCGGCGTAGGAAACCGAGCGAAGCCCGGAGGGCGAAAGCGAGGTTTCCTCCGAGCGACCGCAGGGCAGGATGCCCGCAGGGAGCGTCCGGCGAGCTGGCACGGGCGACCCCGAGCCAGCACGACCCGAGGCGCAGGCACCGTCCGGCGAGATGGCACGGGTGACCCCGAGCCAGCCTCATCCTAGGGTCAGGCCGTGGCCGTGAGCCGATCCATCGCGGCCACGAGTTCCTTGACCGCCGCCACGCTCTTGTCGAGGCCCGCCCGCTCGTCGGGCAGAAGATCGAGTTCGATCACCCGTTCCACGCCGCCGCTGCCGAGGATCACCGGCACGCCCACGAAATAGCCGCCCACGCCGTACTGCTTGTCGCAGTAGGCCGCGACGGGCACGAGCCGCTTCTTGTCCCGCACGATCGCCTCCACCATCTGCGTGGTCGCGGCGGCCGGTGCGTAGTAGGCGCTGCCCGTCTTGAGGAGCCCCACGATCTCGGCGCCCCCCGTCCGCGTCCGGTCGACGATCTCGGCGAGCCGCTCCGGACGGATCAGCTGCGTGACCGGGATGCCCCCCACGCTCGTGCAACTCGGGATCGGCACCATCGTGTCGCCGTGGCCGCCCAGCAGCATGGCCGAAATGTCCTCCACGCTGACGTTCAGCTCCATGGCCAGGAAGGCGCGGTAGCGGGCCGTGTCGAGGATGCCCGCCTGCCCCATCACGCGGGCGGCCGGGAAGCCGGTCACCTGGAACGTGCGCTGGACCATCGCGTCGAGCGGGTTTGAGACGACGATCACGATCGCCTCGGGACTGGTGTCGCGGATCTTCGCGGCCACGTCCCCCACGATCCGGGCGTTGGTCGAGAGCAGGTCGTCGCGGCTCATGCCCGGCTTGCGGGCGATGCCGGCGGTCACCACCACGACGTCGCTGCCGGCCGTGGCCGCCCAGTCGGTCGTGCCAGTGAGCCGGGAGTCGAAGCCCATGATCGGCGCGGCCTGGAAGAGGTCGAGCGCCTTGCCCGCCGGCATCCCCTCGGTGGCCGGGATGTCGAGCAGCACCACGTCGCCGAGTTCGGCGGCGGCGGTCCAGTGGGCGGTGGTGGCGCCGACGTTGCCGGCTCCGATGATCGAGATCTTCGCGCGTCGCATGAAGGGCTCCGAGGGGAGAAAACGGGAGGGAGGGTGAACGGGGTGAAGGCGGGGTTCGTCAGCGGCCGTCGGGGCCGGCGTCGGAGGGCGTGTCGTCGCCGCGGATGTCGATCCGGTCGGGCAACTCAGCCCGCGACTGCTTGATCGCGCGATTGACCGCCCGATTGCTCGAGAGCAGCCCCAGGCCGAACACGGCGGCCAGGGTCGCGATGGCCGCGATCCCGACGATCAGGGCCGTGTTGCGGGAGGCGGGATCCGCGACCGGCGGCGTCCAGATGGCCTGCGGCCCGACGACCAGGGTCGTCTGCTGACGCTCCGTCTCGGCGACCAGGTGGTCGCCCTTGTCGACCGGCGCCTCGAAGGAGTAGGCGTATCGCTTGAACGCGAAGCCCGGCACCCGGACCGGCTCGTTGATCCGGTCACCGCTGGGCATGCCGGGCGACAGTTCCCGCACGCAGCAGACGATCGGGAACGTGTTCTGCATCCGACCGTCGATGTCCAAGAGTGGCGTGTCGACGAACACGTACAGCTCCCAGTAGTGGTCGCTGCCAACCTCCTGGCGACGGTAGGCGTCGTCGATCGCGACCCGCGTCGCCCGCAGCGCCGTTCCCTGGATCACGACCGGATCCCCCCGGTGGGTCGGAAAGAATTTGCGACCCGGATCGATCAGCTGCAGATAGTCGGTGGGGTCGCCCGCCGCCGTCGCGATCGCCTTCGGCTCGGTGCGACCCACCGCCGCCAAGGCCGCGTAGAAGGCGGCCGTGTCGCCCCGCACCAGTTTCTGGCCATCGGCCACCGTGTCGAACAGGCCGTAGTCGAAGCCGGTCTTGCCGAGGGGCGTGTCGGGATACCAGCCGATGCCGGCAGCGGCGACCACGAGGCCGGGCCGGGCGTCGGGCCACGAAGCGGCGTCGGCCGGCCCACCGGCCGGCCGCGGGGCCGCGGTGATCGACAGTGGCAGACCGAACACGCCCGCGGGCTCGTCGATCGGCTGCCAGCGGGCCCACGACGAGGGTGCCGCCGTGGCGAGCACGTCGACCACCAGCCCTCGCTCGTCGACGATCCGGACCACGTCGTACGAGGCTTTGCCCAGCCGCTCCGCGAGCTCCGCCGAAACCTTCTGCGGCGCGACGAAGGTGGCCCGGCCGCGCACGGCCACGAGCGTGTCGGCGATCGCGACCGGTTCACCGGCCGCCGGAACCTTCGCGGCGGCCGCCCGCCAGCCGGCGGAGAGATTGGCCGGCGCGTCGATCCGCTGGAGAACCTTGACGACCGCGGCCTCGGCCTCCGGGCTCCATTCCCCGGCCGACTCGATCGCGGCACGGCGCGGCCGGTCGATCTCGCGCAGCACCCGAAACGACGCCACGTCGCCGGCCGGCCGCTCGTCGGCGCCCAGACCGCAGCGGCTCCCGCAGGCGGCAGCCAGCATGACCCCGAGCATCAGTCCGCATCGCCACGCCGTCATCGGGCCGTTCATGGGTTGTCTCCGTCGGGTTGCCGACCGCGCGCCTCCTCGTCCGCCGCGACACGCCGCAGCAGATCGCCGATCGACACCGTCTCGACGCCGGCGAGGTCCGCGTCGAGATCACCTGCCTGCGGCAGGGCCCGTCGCTTGCGGCCAGAGGCGAGGAAGCCGATCGCGATCGTGCCCACCAGCGCCAGCATCGTAACAACGCCGATCACCGCCAGCGAGAGGTCCCACCAGCCCGCCTCCGATCCGACGCCTTTCACCGCCGGGCGGGTGGGCGCCCGGGCCAGCAGCAGCGGGGCCACGCGGACGCCGTCGGCGGCGCGATAGGCCATGTTCTTGAAGAAGCAGCCGTCGATGATGACCGGCTCCTGGATCTCCATCCCCGTCGCCAGGCCTTCCGGCAGTTCGAGCAAGTGCACGATGACCGGCGACGCCGGCCCCCCCTCGGGCTCCAGCCAACCCTGCCAGTAGTCGTTGATCGAGTAGTTGTTGTCTGGTGCACGCAGCTGCTCAAGCCGCCGGAGCGTTCCCCGGAACCGAACCGACCGGCCGCGAAACGATTTCGGCTGGCCGAAGATCTCGGTGAAGCCCACCTCCTGCGGCGGCGGCAGGCTGCGGCCCTCGTAGCCCTTGAGCGTCAGCAGACTCTCCAGCCAGGCATCCTCGTCGGCCTGACGAAAGAAGGTCGCGTCGCGGACGCGGCCGAGCGACGTGGTCGAGGCCGAAAGTTCCTCGCGGCGAGCCTCGGGCGGCTCGTCATCGGGAAGGATGACCACCTCGTCGGCCGCGGGCGGTGGCCCCGCGACCACCTCGAGCCGCGTGTCGACCTGAGGCTCGGGCTGCGGCCCCGGCTCGCCGGCGGAGCGCGTGAACAGTTCGATCGCGATCACCGCGATCACCGCCGGCGGCATGAAGGCCCAGAACAGACGCCGATAGTCTCGGGTCGAGAGGAAGTTTCGCGGACGATGCGGGGAGCCGGGCTCGGGGTCGGAGGCCGGCAGCGGCAGCCCTGGGAACTCGGCCGCGGTCACGAAACCGTCCGCTGCAGGGCGGCTCCCGGCGCAGGAGCCTCGGCGAGCCGCTTCTGCCGCCGCACCTCCCGCCAGACATAGGCTGCGAACGAACCGGCCAGCGTGAAGGGCATCGCGAGCATCAAGAGGATGCTGTAGAAGTAGCCGCGGGCCATGTTCAGCCCCTGGGGATCGGACGTGTTGACGCCGTCCTTGCAGTTGGGACATCCCCACGCGTCGGCTGCCATCAGCAGCACGACGACGGCGAGCCCCAATCCGACATGGGTCGCGAGCTTTCTCATGGCTGGATTATAGCCGGCCCGCCCGGCCCCGGCAGCCCGGCCCCGGCGGGTAGGTGGTAGAGCATCGCGTAGATCACGACCCCCGTCACGGACACGTAGAGCCAGATCGGCATGGTCCATCGTCCGAGGCGACGGTGGGCCTCCCAGCGGCCCTTCCAAGCGAGGAAGAACATCCGGAGGGCGAGCACCGGCACCGCCACGGCGAGGAGGATGTGGGAGATCAGGATCGCGAAGTAGACCGGCCGAATCGCCCCCTGGCCGCGAAATGGCACGTGCCCGACCAGATAGTGGTAGGTCAGGTAGCAGGCGAGGAACACGGCCGAGGTGACGAAGGCCGCGACCATCGCCGCCCGATGCGCCCGCACGTTGCCCCGCTTGATGAACATCCAACCAGCCACGAGCAGCACGCTGGCCAGCGTGTTGAGCACCGCGTTGGTGGTGGCGAGCGGGTGGACGCCGGCGGCGGCGACGGGCGTGGTGAGCAGCGTGATCATGGTGTCGCTCCGGCCTCGCTCCCCTTCCCTGCCGCAACCGCCTCGTCGGCGAGCACCTCGCGGATCAGGTCCTTGAGCAGTTCCACCCGCTTGGGATCGGTGAGCGAGTAGCCGCCCCGGAGTTTCCCCTGCCGGTCGAAGACCACGCCCTTCTCGGCGTGCACACCCACCTCGACGGGCAGCTTGAACAGTCCCGTGCCGACCTGCGTGATCGTCTCCATCTCGCCGGTGAGAAACTTCCACCGGCCGACGTCGGCCTGGAAGCGGTCGGCATACCGCCCCAGCGCCTCGGGCGTGTCGTTGGCGGGGTCGCAGGTGAGGCTCACGGCCATGAAATCCGGGTCGCCGATCTCCTTGAGGATGTCGGCGATCGCCTGGTTCTCACGGAAGCAGGGCCCCGGGCAGTTGGCGAAGAACACGGCGCCCAGCCAGACCTTGCCGGCGAGCGCGTCGGAGGAAAACTCCGCGCCCGTCTGGTCGGTGAGCGTGAAGGGCGCTGCGGGATCCGCCGGAGCCACGAACTCCGGATCGGGCTCCGGCTCGCCGACCACGGCCACCGGCCGCTCGGCACAGCCGGCGAGGAGCAAGGCCAACAGGCTCACGAGGAAAACCGATGGTCGTTCAAGCGTCATGCCCACAGTATAGGAGCATCGCCCACTTGCCGAGAGCCGCCGAAGCATCATCCAGCGTGGGTCGGGGCTTTTCTCAGTGTGCCGCCGGTGCCGCGTGCGCGGCATCGCCGGATGCCTTTTCCAGCACGAGCAGGTCGGAGGGCCGGGCCATGTGGATCGCCCGCTCCTGCGACACCATCCGGTTTCGCAGCCCGATGTCGGGCACGAGCATGATCACCATGAACAGCGCCATCATCGCGGCCGGGATCGTCAGGACGTACTTCCAGTTGGCCTCCCACCAGACGTGCATGAAGAACAGCACCACCAGCATCGCCTTGGTGCAGGAGACGGCCATCATGAAGGCCCAGCCGACCTGCGGCTGGTCCCGCCAGGGCCAGGCCGGCGAGTAGGTGAGGAACGACATCGTCGTCAGGAAGCAGAGCGCGATGAAGACGGCGATGTACTTGCCGATGCCGCCGTGGGCATGGTCGTCGTGGCCGGCGGCATGGTCAGGGGATGCGTGGTCGGACATGAGGTGCCTCGGAGAGGGGCTGCGTCGCCCGCGATTCAGAACAGGTAGAGGAGCGGGAACAGGAAGATCCACACGAGATCGACGAAGTGCCAGTACAGGCCCGCGTTCTCGATCATGCCGGCGTTCGCGGGCCCGAGCGTGCGGCCCAGGAGCACCACGAACACGATCAGCCCCACCACCACGTGGATGGCATGGAAGCCCGTGAGCAGGAAGTAGGTGCTGGCCCACATGTTGCCGCCGGGGATCACGATCGGCAGCCGCAGCCACGGGAAGGCGTCGTTGATGCCGTGGGCGTGGCCCGCGCCGTGGCTGCCGGCCCCCTCGGCGGGCAGCGGCGCGATCTGGTCGGCGACCACGGCCATGTCGAAGGCCTGCTGCTTCGGGTCGGCCACCATCCCGCGGACCTGCTGGAGCGCCGTGCGGGCGGCCCGCTGTTCGTCCGAGAGCTTGTCGGCCGGGGTCTCGTCGAGCTCCTTGAGCCGGTCGATGATCACCGGCTCACCGAGCCGGGCGCGGACGGCTGAGCCGTAATAGAGGTCCGGCCGCTCGTGGATCAGGCCGTGGGGCGCCCAGGGGAAGATCCCGTGGGAAAACTTGGCCTGATACTCGTACGCCTTGACCCCGAGAAACAGGGTGCCGAGCGCGAGCGTGAGCACCATCCAGAGCTTGGCCAGGCCGGTCTTGTTGGCCTTGGCGGCCTCCAAGGCCAGCACGATGGTGACGCTCGAGCAG
>JBILOA010000436.1:0-2819 GCA_044374735.1 Pirellulales bacterium
AAACTCGGCCGAGTTGAAGAGTGACCAATACAGGTCCTCGACGCCCCGGGCCGGCTCGCCCGCCGCGAGCACCGGCAGGAGCGATTCCCGCTCGGTCGCGTCGGGGCGACGCGTGAAGCAGGCCAGGAACAGGGCGTCGAGCCGGGCCGCGTCGGACGTGGTGAGCCCTGCCACGCGGCCGGGACCCGAGAAGGCGTTGGCCTCGCAGAGTTCGCGGGCCAGTCGGCCGTTCATTCGCACGAGCGCCTGGGGGATCGTGGCCGGCTCGTTCGGGTCGCCGCCTCCATACTCCCGCGTGAAGTCGACCGACCGCAGGAACTGCACCGTGCGCACGAGCAGGTGCGAGTCGGGATCGATCGTGCGGACGGATCCCGCCTGGATCATCGCCGCGATCATCGTGCCGGGCGGAAGCTGCGTGAGTGGGAACGCCGCCCATGCCTGCGTGACCGCCGCCGCTCGCGTTGAGTCGTCGAGGTCGGGATGCGTCGAAGACCGGCGGAAGGCCGCGGTCGAGCAGATCGCCGCGAGGGTTTCCCTGAGGTCACCATTCCCGGCCCGGAAGCCGCGGCCCAGCAGGTCGAGCGGATCGTCGTCGCTCGGCGCGGGGCCGGGGTCGGGCAGGTCGTCGACCGGCTCGTGCCACGGGCGGCCGAACGCGATCGCCCAGCAGCGGTTGGCCACTTCCCGCTCGAAGCGGCGGTTGCCACCGTGCGTGATCCAGGCGGCGAGCCGCTTGCGGGGCGAGCCGGAGCCGGTGAACGAAGCCTCGTCGAAGGGCACCTGCGGCGGCACACGGCGGGCGGCCAGGCCGGTCTTCTTTTCGCCGGCCTCGGCATCGGTCTCGGGCATCATGCCCGCGGCCGCCATCGCCGGCTCGATCCGCAGCACCGCCGGGCCGGAGTCGCGGACGCCGAGGGGGGAGAGCCGCACGGCCGCGAAGCAGGCCGCGAGCCCCTCGAACTGCCCCTGCGTCCAGGGTGCGAACGGATGATCGTGGCACTGCGCGCAGTCGAGCCGCACGCCCAGGAAGGAACGGGCCACGCGGCCGGCGAGGGCGTTTTCGTCGACCCGGCCACCGCTGGCCGCCTGCGTCACGAAGTTCACGGCCGGTTCGCTCGTCCACAGGCCGTCGCCGGCGACCATCTCGGTGACGATGTCGGTGAACGGACGGCCCGCGTGCAGGGCGTCGGCCAGCCACGACGTGAACCGATCGCGGCGATACACGAACGGCGGTCCGCCGTCAGTGCCGGCGAAGGCATCGGCGAGTACGCCGGCGAGATGCTCGGCCGAACGACGATTGGCGAGGATCGCGGCCAGCCAGCGGTCGAGCCGGTCGGGCCGCGGGTCGGCCTCGAAGCGACGGATTTCCTCGAGGCTCGGGATCGTGCCCGCGACTGCGAGCCATGTGCGGCGGAGCACCGCCAGGTCGTCGGCCGCCGCCGCGGGCTTAAGCCCGGCCGCCGCCGCCCGTGTGGCGAGAACCGCGTCGAGTTGGCTGGCAAGTTCGCGCACGCCTCGGCCGGGTGGCTCCGCTTTCGGTGGCGCGGCGGGCAGCGTGGAGCGGGCGGCCGCGGCCACGGCGCCGATCACGGCGAAGGCCACGGCCACGATCCCGAGCCCGGGCAGAATCCTGCGAATGGCTTGCTGCATCGCGGCGTCTCTCGGCGGGCCGGCCCGATGCCTGTCGCGACGGGCGGCCTCTGGAGATCATTCTCTATTACGATGCCGGGCATGGCTACCGCCGCGGTTGATCCATCTTCCGAACGACCGGCCGACTGGGAACTTGGTCCGCCGCCGCATCCCCTGCGCCATCCGCTGAAGGCTCTCGCCTGGCTGGTCACGTTCAGCGCCGGCTGCCTGACGCTCCTGATCCTGGTCGCGGTGCTTGCGGCGATTCCCGTGCTGAATCTGCTCGCGCTTGGATGGATGCTCGACGCGGAGGGCCGCGTGGCCCGATCGGGCCGGCTCCGCGACGGCCTGCCGTGGCTGCGGGTCGTGCCGCGGCTGGGCGTGGTCGCGATCGGAGTCTGGACTTGGCTGCTCGTCGCGCGGCTCGTCGCGGCCGCCGCCGACGACGCGGCGCTCGTCGATCCCGGATCGGTGACGGCCGCCGCGTGGGACAGGGCCCGGGTGATCGTCGCGATCCTCGTGGCCGTGCACCTGCTCTTCGCCCTCGCGGCGGGGCCGAGCCCGATGGCGTTCCTGCGGCCGATTCGCAACCTGCGACGCGTGGTCGCGGCGGCGCGGGCCGGGACGCTCTGGCGGGATGGGACCGCGGCGTTTCAAAGGCTGCTCGACGTGCTCGCGCCGGCGGCGACGTTTCGCCTCGGCCTCGGCGGCTTCCTCGGCGGGCTCGTCTGGGTGGCGGCGCCGACCGTGCTCTTCGTGGCGGCGCGGACCTCCGACCGGCCGCTCGCGCCGCTCGTGTCGGTCATCGGCGGCATCCTGCTCGCCGTCACGCTCATGTGGGTGCCGTTCCTCCAGGCCCGCTACGCGGCCACCGGTCACCTGGCGGCTTTCCTCGATCTCGGCGCGGTGCGGGAGTGGTTTCGGCGGGCGCCGCTCGCGATGCTCGCGGCGCTCGTGCTCCTGCTCGGGCTGACGCTGCCGCTGCACCTCCTCAAGGTGGCCGTGCCGCCGCGTGACGCCGTCTGGCTGCTGACGCCGCTGTTCGTGCTCCTGATCCTGCCCGGTCGTCTGGCGGTGGGCTGGGCCGCCGCGCGGGCCGCCGACCGGCCCGGGCGGGCGTGGCTCGTCACCCGGATCGTGGCGGGCATCGGCTGCTGGGTCGCGCTGGCCGCGTATCTCGGAATCCTGTT
>JBILOA010000435.1:0-2819 GCA_044374735.1 Pirellulales bacterium
AGGCGCTCGCCGCAAGCAACATTACCTATCTCGAGCTGATCGGCCTGACGACGCTCTCGGCCGGCACGGCCGAGGCCCTCGCCGGGTCCAAGGCGTTCAGCGGCGACCTCCGCTCGGTGACCATGCTGTCGGCCGACGCGGCGGTCGCCCTCGGCAGGTTCGGCGGCAACAAGTCCGGCGGGAACAAGCTGAACCTGTTCGGCCTGACCACGCTCGATGCCGAGGCTGCCCGCGGGCTGGCGGGATTTCAGGGAAACCTCGAACTGGACGGGCTGGCCGCCATCGATGCCGAGACTGCTGCGGCGTTGGCGAAGTATGCCGGGCCGAGGCTGTCGCTCCGCGGCCTGAAAACCCTCTCGGCCGACGCGGCCGAGCAGTTGGCGAAGGCGACAGCCTGGGATGGGCGACTGTCGAGCCTGCGCTCGCTCTCCGACGACGCTGCGGGGGCGCTCGCGGGCTTCGAGGGCAAGTCGCTGGACCTTGGTCCGGTGCCGCTCTCCGACCGGGCCGTGGCGGCGCTGGCCGGCTTCCGAGGGTCGGCCCTGGGGCTCTTCGTGCCCCGGCTCTCGGCGGAGTCTGTCCGATCATTGGCGACGTTTTCGGGCGACCGGCTTTCGCTCGCGGGGCTCGTGGAGCCACCGGCCGGGCTCGCGGAACTGCTTCCCGAGTTCGCGTGCAAGAACGTCAGCCTTCACCCCTGGGAGTGGAATCTCGGCCGGAGCCGGCCGGTGACGACGGCCGACGCCCGGCTGCTGGCCGCCTACGTGAGCCGCCTCGGGAAAACCTGCGTAGTTCCCGGCATCACCGGCCTCGAGACCCCCGAGGCGGTCGAGATCGCGACGATTCTTGCCGCGTCGCGGGGGTCGTTCTCGATTCCCAATCTCGAGCGGATTTCCCCCCGGACGCTCGCCGCCCTGATCAGGACTGGCAACGTGGAACTGCCGCCGATCGATGTCATCGACTTGATCCCGGACGCCGAAGGCGGCTTCACGGACGATTTCGTGGTGCCCGAAGACTTCCCAACGCGAAAGCGTCGGTAACCGCTCGCCACGCAGCGGTCCGGCCAGGCGCGTGAGCCCACGCGGGCCTCACACGCCGCGGGCCTGCCAGGCGGCGGTGTCGGCGTCGAACACGCGGACCTTCGCCCAGCCGGTCGCGTTTTCCGCGATGAACTGTTGATGCCGCGGGGCGGTCTGGTAGGCGTCGTGGGCCGCCCGCGACTCGAACACCACGAGCAGGAACACGTCCCACTCCCGGTCGTTGACGTGCCGGTCGTAGTCGGCGAGCGTGCCCACGGAGAAGGCCACCTCGCCGGGATGACCGGTCAGATGCTCGCGGCAGGCGGCCACGAGGGCCGCCACCGCCGCCGGGGAGCGATCCTTGAGCGCGAAGTAGACGGAATGGGCGAGCACGGCGTTCAGGCCTCCGGGGAGCGGGCGTCGCGGGCGGCCTGGGTCACGGGGCCGGCCGAGCGGGGCGTGGCCGGGCCGATGATCTGCACGACCTCGGTGTCGTCGAGCATCTCGCGGCTCTCGAGCTCGCCGGCCAACCGGTCGAGCTTGTCACGGTTTTCCGAGAGCAACTGCACGGCCCGTTCGGCGGCCTCGCCCAGGAAGCGGGCCACCTCTTCGTCGATGATCTGCGCCGTGTTTTCGCTGAACTCCCGCTGCTCGTAGACGTCGCGGCCGAGGAAGGGATGCTCGTGGGAGCTCTGGCAGGAGACGGGGCCGAGCTTCTCGCTCATGCCCCAATGGGCCACCATCTTGCGGGCGATCCGCGTGGCCTGCATCAGGTCGTTCTCGGCCCCGGCGGAGTATTCGCCGAACACGAGCTTCTCCGCGGCCCGGCCGGCGAGGATGAAGGCGAGGCGGTTCTGGAGGTCGCTCTCGCCCACGTTCATCCGGTCTTCCTCGGGCACGAGTTGGGTCACGCCGAGCGCTCGGCCGCGGGGGATGATCGTCACCTTGTGGAGCTTGTCGACGCCCGGCAGCAGCCAGGCGGCCAGCGCGTGGCCCGCCTCGTGGTAGGCCGTCATCGTCTTCTCGCGGCCGGCGAGCACCTCCTCGCGCTTCGGGCCCATCAGCACTTTGTCGCGGGCGTAATCGAAGTCGGACGCGGCGACGGCGGTCTTGTCGTGACGCGTGGCCCAGAGGGCGGCCTCGTTGACGAGGTTTCGGATGTCGGCGCCGGTGAGGCCGACGGTGGCGCCCGCGAGCCGGTCGAGATCGACGTCGGAAGCGAGCGGCACGTTGCGGGTGTGCACCTTGAAGAGCTCGAGGCGGGCCTTCTGGTTGGGACGATCGACCGTCACATGCCGGTCGAACCGGCCGGGCCGCAGGAGCGCCGGGTCGAGCACGTCGGGCCGGTTGGTGGCCGCGAGCACGATCACGCTCTCGGTGGGGCTGAAGCCGTCCATTTCGGAGAGGATCTGGTTGAGCGTCTGCTCCCGCTCGTCGTGGCCGCCGCCCAGGCCCGCGCCGCGGACGCGACCGACGGCGTCGATCTCGTCGACGAACAGGATCGCCGGCGAGGCGTCTTTCGCGGTCTTGAACATGTCGCGCACCCGCGAGGCCCCCACGCCCACGAACATCTGGATGAACTCGCTGCCCGAGATCGAGAAGAAGGGCACGCCCGCCTCGCCCGCCACGGCCCGTGCCAGGAGCGTCTTGCCGGTGCCCGGCGGCCCCATCAGGAGCACGCCCTTGGGGACGCGGCCGCCGAGCCGCTGGAACTTCTTCGGGTCTTTGAGGAACTCGACGATCTCCTGCAGGTCGGCCTTCACCTGGTCGAGGCCGGCGACGTCGGCGAAGGTCACCTGC
>JBILOA010000030.1:0-9479 GCA_044374735.1 Pirellulales bacterium
GGGGTGGGCTACAGCGGCATCGGTTACATGACGGCCAACGTGCGGCCGGTAGCCTTGGCGGCGGAGCCCGGAGCCCAGCCCGTGGCCCCGACGGCCGAGGCCGCCTACGCTGGCGACTATCCGCTCGCCAGGTTCCTGTACCTGAGCGTGAACCATCGGCCGGGGGGCGAGCTCGACCCGCTGCGGCGGGAGTTTCTCCGCTATGTGCTCAGCCGTCAGGGCCAGGCCGATGTCAAGAAGGACGGTTACCTGCCGGTGACGGCCGCCGTGGCCGCCGAAGCCCTGAGCAGCGTCGGCATCGCAACGCCGTAGGAAATCTCCCCGCGGCATGCACGCCACCGGCACTTTTACCGGCCGCCGCCGTCGCCGCACCAGCCATCCATGGGTGCGGTTCGGCGACGCACTGGCCCGGGGCCTGATCACGCTCGGGGGCATCGGCACGATCCTGGCCGTCCTGGGCGTGGGCGTGTTTCTGTTCGTGGTGGCGGCGCCCTTGTTCCGGCCGGCGCGGGTCGCGGCCCTGGGCAAGGCCGTGGAGGCCGCCGGCGAGCCGCGGGCCATCGGCACCGATGAGTCGGGGGCCGTGGCCTGGCTGCTGGGTCCCGATGGCCTGCGCGGCTTCAGCGTGGCCGACGGGCGGCCGCTGTTCGAGCGACCGGCCACCGAGATCGGGCTCGCCGACGCTTCCGCGGTGCGAGTGCTGCCCAACGGACTGCTTGCCGCCGCGGGGTTCGCCGACGGCTCGTTTCGCACCGGGCGGCTGGGGCTGGAGTCGACGTTTCTCGAGGCCGCCGATCTGCCGGCCGGCACGCCTCAGCCGCCGGAGGGAGAGGCCGTGCCGCTGCCGGACGGCGGCGCCGTGGTGCGGAGCGCCGGCGGGCAACTGGCTCGGGTCGCGGTGGTCGCCGAGATCGCGACGGCGGGCGGGGAGCCGCTGCCGGCGCGGGTCATCGACATCGACGTCACGCCGCTGGCGGGCGGCCCGCTCGTGGCCGCGCTCGACGAGGAGGGCCGCGTGCGGGTCGAGTCGTCCACGTCGAAGCGGAACATGCTCACCGGCAAGCGGACGACCGTTGCGGCCGGGGCCACGATCCCGGCGACCGAGGGTTTCCGGCCGCGGTTCGTCCGCGTCTCGGAGCTCGGCGATCAGCTGTTCCTGATCGCGGCCGACGGCGCCGGCAAACGCTATCTGATCCGCGACGTCACCGCGCCCGCGTTGATGGAAGCCTTCGAGACCGGCGGTCCCGTGACGGCGGTCGAGCGGCTGTTCGGCGGCACGGCGCTGGCCGTGGGGGCCGCCGACGGCACGGTGCGGGTCTTGTTCACCGCGCGCACCACGCCGGCCGCCGGCACGACCGCCGCCGAGGACGGGCTCGCCATGGCGACGGCCCGCGAGTTTCCGGCAGGCCGCGGCGCCGCTCCGGTCACGGCCCTGGCGGCGTCACCCCGTTCGCGGCTGTTCGCCGCCGCCGACAAGACGGGACGGATTCGTCTGCTCCAGTCGACGGCCGGTCGCGAGGTCGCCGAGGCCGTGCTGCCCGATGTCTTGGAGCAGACCGCGGTCGCCCTCGCGATTCCATCCCGGGAGAACCGGCTGCTGGCGGCCGGCGGCCGCGGCTTCGCTTCCTGGTCGATTGATGCCGGCTACCCGGAGATCTCTCCCCAGACGCTGCTGCGGCCCGTCTGGTACGAGCGGTACGCGGCCCCCGTGCATGCCTGGGAGACGACCGGCCACGAGGCGTTCGAGTCGAAGTTCGGGCTCGTGCCGCTGATCTTCGGCACGGTCAAGGCCACCGTCTATTCGATGCTGTTCGCGACCCCGATCGCGCTCTTGGCGGCGATCTACGCCAGCCAGTTCATGCAGCCGAAGTGGAAGGCGCGGATCAAGCCCACGATCGAGATGATGGCAAGCCTGCCGAGCGTGGTGCTCGGGTTCATCGCGGGGCTGGTCTTCGCCCCGCTGATCGAGCAGGCGTTGATGCCGGTCTTGACCGGCTTCGCCACGGTGCCGCTGGCGATCCTTCTGGGTGCCCATCTCTGGCAGCTGCTCCCGTCCGGGGTCCGGACACGGTTCGCCGGCTGGCGGTTCCTGCTCGTCGGCCTGGTGGCGCTGCCGGCCGGCCTCGCTGCCGCCGTGGCGCTGGCGCCGGCCGCCGAGCGGCTGTTGTTCCAGGGCGACGTCGGCAGCTGGCTCGACGGCCGCGACGGCAGCGGGTTCGGCGGCTGGGTGGTGGCGATGCTGTCACCGGCGGCGGTGGCCGTGACGTGGTTCGTGGGCCGCGTCGTGAATCCCTGGCTGCGGCAGGCCGGCGCGGTCTGGAGCCCGCGGCGGGCGGGGCTCGTCTCGCTCCTGGTGTTTGCCGCCGGCGTCGCGGGCGTGCTGCTGCTGGCCGTCGGAGCGGCGGCCTTCTTCGACGCGATCCGCCTCGACACGCGGGGCGGCCTGTTCGGCACCTACGTGCAGCGCAACGCCATGGTCGTGGCGGTGGGGATGAGCTTCGCGATCATCCCGCTCGTGTTCACGATCGCCGACGACGCGCTCACCAGCGTGCCCGAGCACCTCCGCAGCGCGTCGCTCGGGGCCGGGGCCACGCCCTGGCAGACCGCCATCCGCGTGATCGTTCCGGCTGCGGCCAGCGGGCTCTTCTCCGCGGTGATGATCGGCCTGGGGCGGGCCGTCGGCGAGACGATGATCGTGCTGATGGCCGCGGGCAACACGCCGCTGATGAGCTGGAACCTGTTCAACGGATTCCAGACGCTCTCGGCCGCGATCGCCACGGAGCTGCCCGAGGCGGCACGCGGCAGCACCCACTACCGGATCTTGTTCCTGGCGGCGCTCGCGCTGTTCGCGATCACGTTCGTGGTCAACACCGCCGCCGAAATCGTGCGGCAGCGGTTCCGGAGGCGCGCCCATGAGCTTTGATCGGCCGAGACGGCTGCGGAGCGCTCACGCCGGGCTCGCCGCCCACGGCGAGCCGTGGGTCTGGCTGACCGCCGGATCGCTCGCCACGGCGATCGCGATGATCGTGGGACTGCTGGCCCTGATCGCGGCCCGCGGCGCGGCCACCTTCTGGCCCGTGCCGCTCGAACGCGTCGAACTGGCCGACGGCCGCCGCCTGCTGGGCGAGATCACGGCCCGCGAAGCCGCGGTGGCTGCGGCGGAAGGAGCCACCGCCCGGCCCGCGCGGGCCCTGATCCGCACCGCCGCGTTCGCGGAGACGGGCAGCAACTTCGAGTGGGTCGACGAGGCGGCGGTGGCCGCCACGAGTCGGCCCGAATGGGCGACGGTCGTCGAGCGGCTCGAGGGGGGGCGGCTGCACGGAACCCCGCGGCGGTTCGTGCACGGTGACGAGACGGTCGCCGAAGGGCCGGCCGCCGTCTGGGCGGCCTATGAGAAGGATCATCCGGCCGCCCGCCGTCGCTGGCGGCAGGCGCTCCGGATCGATCGTGTGGAGCGGGGCGAACTCCAGCGGCGGCTGCGGGACGCGCGGCTGGCCGTGGTGCAGGCGCGGCTCGATGGCGGAGCCGGCAGCGACACCGAGCGGCGTGCCGCCGAGGCCGAGACGCGGGTGCAGGAGGCGGTGGCCGAGGAGACGCGGCGGCTCGACGACCGGACCGCGTCCCTGCGGGACGAGAACGCCGGCTGGGCGGTCGAGTTCGAGACCGGCTCGGGCGGAGTGGTGAGCGTGCCGCTCGACGGGATCGTGCGGGCCTGGCAGCCCAACCGGCTCGGGCTCACGGGGCGGCTGGGCGTGTATGCCTCGCGGTGGGGCGAGTTTCTGGCCGACGACCCGCGCGAGGCCAACAGCGCCGGCGGCGTTTTTCCGGCGATCTGGGGCACCGTCACCATGACGCTGATCATGGCGCTCCTGGTGGCGCCCTTCGGGGTGTTGGCGGCACTCTACCTGCGCGAGTACGCCACGAGCGGGCCGATCGTCGCCGCCGTGCGGATCGCGATCAACAACCTCGCGGGCGTGCCGAGCATCGTCTACGGCGCGTTCGGGCTCGGCTTCTTCTGTTACGGCCTCGGGGCCGGCATCGACGAGGTGTTCTTCAAGGCCAGCCTCGTGGCCGACGGCCAGCCGGTGTTCGGGACGGGCGGCCTGCTCTGGGCTTCGCTGACCCTTGCGCTGCTCACGCTCCCGGTGGTGATCGTGGCGACGGAGGAGGCGCTCTCCGCGGTGCCCAACTCGATGCGGGAGGGTTCCTACGCCTGCGGCGCCGGCAAGTGGCAGACGATCCGGCGGATCGTGCTGCCGCGGGCGCTGCCGGGCATCATGACGGGCCTGATCCTGGCGATGGCCCGCGGGGCCGGCGAGGTGGCGCCGTTGATGCTCGTGGGGGTCAAGAAGCTCGCCCTCGAACTGCCGGTGGACGGCACGTTCCCCTTCGTCCACCCGGAGCGGGAGTTCATGCATCTCGCCTACCTGATCTATGACGTCGGCTTCCAGAGCGCCGACAGCCAGGCCGCCCAGCCCCTGGTGTTCACGATCACCTTCCTGCTGGTGGCGATCATCGCGCTGCTGAATCTGACGGCCATCTGGCTGCGGGCGCGGCTCCGGCGACGGTATGCGGCCCAAACGTTCTGAATCTCCGGTGTACAATCCGGCAATCCCGTCCGGAGATCTCCCCATGCAGGCCGCCACCAAGCCCGAACCGCCGCCGGCCGGCGATCCGCCACCGGCCGACCGCCTGCTCGCGGTGGCCCGCGGTTTCGAGGTGGAGTCGGAGGTGCACGAGGGGGTGCGGGCCGAGCGGCCGGTGCTCGAGATCGACCGCTTCAACCTCTGGTATGGGTCGAAGCAGGCCCTGCACCGGATCACGATGCCGATCCCGAACGCCAAGGTGACGGCCCTCGTCGGCCCGAGCGGCTGCGGCAAGTCGACGCTCCTGCGGAGCGTCAACCGGCTCAACGACCTGGTGCGAAACGTCCGGATCACCGGCGACATGCGGCTCAACGGCGACTCCATCTACGACCCGCGGATGGACGTGATCGAGCTCCGCAAGCGGATGGGGATGGTGTTTCAGAAGCCCAATCCCTTCCCGATGAGCATCTACGAGAACGTCGTCTACGCCCTGCGGATCGACGGTGAGAGCAACCGCGGCGTGCTCGACGAGGTGTGCGAGATCAGCCTTCGCGGGGCGGCCCTCTGGGACGAGGTCAAGGACCGGCTCCAGGACAGCGCGCTGGGCCTTTCCGGCGGCCAGCAGCAGCGGCTCTGCATCGCCCGTGCGATCGCGGCCGAGCCGGAGGTGCTCCTGCTCGACGAGCCCTGTTCGGCGCTCGACCCGATCGCCACGGGCAAGATCGAGGACCTGATCCAGGAACTCCGCGGCCGGTATTCGGTGCTGATGGTGACCCACAACATGCAGCAGGCCAGCCGCACCAGCGACTACACGGCCTTCATGTATCTCGGCCGGCTGATCGAGTACGGCGCGACGCCCGACATCTTCACCAAGCCCGTCCTCCGCGAGACGGAGGCCTACGTCACCGGCCGCTTCGGCTAGACCTCCCACCATGACGCGCCACATCGAGCGACAGATCGAAAGCCTGAAGGAGCGGATCCTCCGGGTCGGCACCCTGGTCGAAGAGGCCATCTCGAAGTCGATCACGGCACTGATCAACCGCGACGTGCCGCTGGCCCAGCGGGTGATGGCCAACGACGAGGAGATCGACCGGATGGAGGTCGAGGTGGAGGAGGAGTGCCTCAAGATCCTCGCGCTCTACCAGCCGGTGGCCGCCGACCTGCGATTCGTCGTGGCCGTGCTGAAGATCAACAACGACCTCGAGCGGATGGGCGACCTCGCCAAGAACATCGCCAAGCGGGTGGCCCAGTTGGCCGACGCACCGAAGATCGATCTTCCGCCCGAGATCCGCTCGATGGCGATGCAGGCCCAGGAGATGGTCAAGCAGTGCCTCGACGCGGTGGTCCGGGGCGATCCGACCCTGGCCCGGCAGGTTCGCGAGGAGGACGACGTCGTCGACGAGGGCCGTCAGCGGATCCAGCGGCGGGTGATGCAGGGGATCAAGGACGATCCCGAGAACGCCGAAAGCCTGCTCCGGATCAACTCGGTCTCCAAGCACATCGAGCGGATCGCCGACATGGCCACGAACATCGCCGAGGACGTGGTCTACATGGTGGAGGGGGAGATCGTCCGCCACCGGGCCGAGACGACCTAGGACGGGATTTCACCTCCCGGCCGGCCCCGTGGTAGCCTTTTCGGGCCTGTTCGGCCTGTCCGTGGGAGCCTCCTCGATGTCGTCGCGTTCGTTGCTCGCACTCGTCGTCGCCTGCTTGTTCGTCGCCCCGGCCCGGGGCGAGGATCCCGTGCTCGTCTCGATCACCGGGCCGCTCGTGGGCCGCGTCGGGGATCGGGTCTCGTTCGAGGTCGAGCTCGTCAATCGTTCGGGCCAGCCGTTGCAGAAGCTCCGCGTGATCGACTATTTCGACGTCGGCTTCCATCACGACGCGTCCACCAGTCCGATCGAGCAAAAGGGCACGATCGACCTGGCGCCCGGAACCGCCCGGCGTCTGACGCTCGACTTCCTGCTCGACGAGCCCGGTCGGCAGTGTCACCGGGTGGCGATCCTCGACCAGTCGCAGCGGAACCTCGGCGGCGCCCAGCACTGTGTCGAGGTGGCGCCGAATCCGGCGTTTGTGCCGCCCCCCGCCGCGCCCGCCTCGACCGTCAACGTGCCGGAGCCGCGGTTCAGTCCACCGGCCACGACCACGCCGCCCGCCGCGACCATACCGCCATCGGTGATCACGCCGCCGCCGCTCGTCGTGCCGCCGGCGGTCGCCCAGCCCGCGCCGACCACCGTGCCGCTGGCGACCGGCGCGCCGGCGATCGAGCTCGACCTCAGCGGGCCCGCCCAGGTGAAGGCCGGTGAGGTCGTGAAATACGTGGCGGTCATCAAGAACAACGGCACCGCCGCGTCGCAGCCGGCCACGCTCGAGTTTTCCTGGGACCAGCACCTCAGCCCCCTCGAGGCCTCCGATGGCTACGAGCTTGCGGGCACCAAGGTCTCGTGGGTGATTCCCGCGATCGAGCCGAAGGGGGCCCAGGAGCGGCAGATCAATCTCCGCGCCGAATCGGTGCCGGGCGCCTTCAGCGACTCGCCTCCCACCCGGGCCTGCGTCCGGGCCGTGCTTTCCGGGCTGGCCGGCGGGTCGCTCCTCGCCGACGATGCCTGCGTCGGGATCGCCTCGAGCACGCCCCGGCCGCGGGTGCGGTCGCCGTCGGAGGCCGGCCTCCGGCTCACGCTCGCCGATCTCGACGATCCCGTCCGGTCGGGTGACGCGACCACGCTCGTCTGCACCGTGAGCAACGGGGGCACGCTCCCCACCGGCCCGCTCGACGTGGTGGTGCTCCTGCCCGACGGCGCCCGGATGGTGGGTGATCCGATTCCGACCCGGGTCAGGATCGAGAACTCACGGGTGAACTTCAGCGCCGTGTCGTCGATTCCACCGGGCGGCCGGCAGGCCTTCGAGGTGTCGTACAAGCTGCCTGCCTCCGGCACGGGTACGGCCTCGGCCCTCGTGACCGGCACGGAGTTGGACGGGTCGCTCGAGCGGACCTGCCAGACGACGTTTCTCGAGCCGTAGCCGCCGGGCCGCGACGCAGGGTCACGGCCGCAAGTCAGGGGGTCCGGGAGCGGGGAGCACGCGGGTCACGAGCCGCTCCCCAGCTAAGAAATGGGCTGGAAAGTGCGGCTGGCCCGGCGATCCTTCCATCGGCCAGCGCCGAAGGCAGGGCATACCCCAGAAACTTCCACCACAGCGTTTTGTCCAAGCGTGCCGTGCGCTCCACGCGGTCCCTGAACTGCAGCGCCTCGACGTTGGAGAGCGTCGCTACCCGTGCCTGGTCACCGCCGCGACGTGTCCGGACCTCGACCAGCGAGCCATCGGCCGCCAGCCTGGTCACGATGTACTGCGACCGATTGCCGCGGAAGATGGCCGTGTCGAAGCCGTCGTCTCCCTCGATCCGGTCGCTGATGCCGACGGCCACGATCCGGTCGTCCCCCTGGGCACCGTGGATCAGGTTGTCCTGACCGCGTCTGCCGAGGATCGTGTTCGAGGTCGGTCCGCCCCAGATGATCATTCCGGGAATCTGCTGCGCGATGCTCTGGCCCCGGGCGCCCCACGTGATCTGTTGAAAGGCGTCGTCGGAACTGGTCCGAAATATATTGAACTGTGAGAACCCGGCCGAGTCATAGGCCGGGGTGGTCGTGAGGTCGCGCTCGAGGAAGCCCGTGGACATCTGCCAGCCTGCCGGCAGCACGGCCGTAAAGAAGTTGTTCCGCACCTCGTCCTGATTGGTCGCGCCCGCGGTCTGCATGATGAACAGGCTGCCCCACGCATCGCGAATGAAGTACCGTTCGATCGGCCGACCGTCCGCATCCTTGGCGAGCCAGGTGACGTTGGCGTTTTTGGTGTTGGCCGAATACTTGACAGCGCCCGCCGGGGGAGTCGTGGTCAGGGCTGCGGCCTCGTAGCCGCTGGCGTAGTCGTCGGAGTAGTCGTCGGGATTGAACGGCCAGTTCGCGCTCACCGTCTGCGCGATGAAAAGCCACGTGTAGCCGTCCGGCTCCGTCACGATGTAGGTTTCCCCGGTCGCCGAGTCGGGGCTCGTGAGGACAACTTGCGAGTTGAACTGGACGTTCCGCGTCGTGTTCTTGATGTATAAATCCGGAGGCTCGTAACTTTCCCACTCCTCCGCCGTGATCGGGTTCGTGCCGCTAGCGATGTAGACCTTCGTCGGACCCGTGTAGTCCGGGCCGACGTTGCCCACGTAGGCGATTTCGAAGGCCGCCAGCGCGAACCGGCTTTCCAACCGCTCGAACGTCGGCGCCGCTCGGCGGGGGCGAAGACGGTCGGCCGTCGTGCCGGCGGAGCCTTTCTTCAGCGCCAGCGGGCGCCAGAACAGAGCGAGCATGAGGTGCGGACTCGACCGGTTGGTGCGATTGAGGAAGCGGGCGTCACGAACTCGAAAGCTCCTCGTCCGCACGGAGTAATCGAGGATAACCTGAGGGAAAGGGGGGGCAAAGGCACGGCCTCGGCGATCGGCATCGGCGGCGAGTTCGACGGGTCGCTCGAGCGGACCTGCCAGACGACGTTTCTCGAGCCGTAGCCGCAGGGCCGTCAGGCAGTTCGCGGCCGCGGTGCCCGCCGCTACCGGGGAGGCCCGGGCCCCACGTCCGGCAGGGGCACCACTCGCGGGACCGGCACCACGGCAGGCACCGGCACGGCCGCGGGCACCGGCACCACCTCGGGCACCGGGGCGAGGAGCTGCGTTTGGTCGAGTCCGGTCCCGAAGAGGTCGAGCGACGTGTCGGAGGCGCGGAGGTTGGCGTCGGCCCGCCAGTATTCCTGCCGGGCCGCGATCTCCAGGAGATCGGCGTCGAACTTGGCCTGCTCGCGGAGCGTGACCCGGAGGATGTCGCTGCGGCCGAGTCGGAACTGCTCGCGTTCCGCCTC
>JBILOA010000437.1:0-2804 GCA_044374735.1 Pirellulales bacterium
CCCGTGGCCGGCCGCAATGGCTGTGGTACACTCTCCGGGTGGGGCGGGTTCTCCCGCCCCGCCGGAGATCATCATGACCGTCGCTCTCGCCACCGGAACGCTGCGCACGCTCCACCGGATGCACCGGCAGCTGGAGGATCTGCGCGGCCGCTTGGCCGCCGGGCCCCGGCGGATCGCCGCCCTGACGGCCGCGGTCCAGGAGGCCGAGAGCCGGCGGGATGCGGCCAAGGATGCGGTCATGCAGACCCGCCTGGCGGCGGACCGCAAGCAGTTGCAGCTCAAGACCGCCGAGGCCAAGCTCGCCGACCTCGAGGCGAAGCTCAACGCCTGCAAGAGCAACAAGGAATACCAGTTGTTCCGCGACCAGATCGCGGCCGACCGGATGGCCGGCAAGGTGCTGGAAGACGAGATCCTCGAGTCGCTCGAACGGATCGACGGGCTGAAGCCCGCCGTCCCGGCCGCCGAGGAGGCCATCGCCGCGGCTCGCCGCAAGCTCGCGGACGAGGAGGCCCGGGTCGCCGCGGAGGTGACGCAACTCGAGGCGGAGGTCGCCCGGATCAGCGGCGACGTCCAGGCCACCGAACAGGATCTGGCCGAGGATCTGCGGGAGAAGTACCAGCGGGCGGTGCGGCACAAAGGGGCCGACGGCATGGCCGCCGCCGACGGCCGCGACTGCGGCGGGTGCCACCAACAGATCACCAGCAATCAGTTGTCCGAGCTGCTCGGCGGCCGGATCGTGACCTGCCGCAATTGCGGCCGGCTGCTCTACACGCCCGAGTCGGCCACTCCGGCCTGACCCGGGATCCAACCGGCGGCGGGCCGAGCCGGCGCCGCCCGCGTTTTTCAGTCGATCGATTGCCAGCAGCGTTATTCCTCGCGGAGTTCCCAGTGATGTCCGACCGCATTCCCATGACGAGGTCCGGCTACGACAAGTTGAAGGCCGAGGTGGACGAACTCGAGACCGTCGAAATGCCGAAGCTCGCGCAGCGCGTGGCCGCCGCCCGGAGCGAGGGCGACCTGAGCGAAAACGCCGAGTATCACGGGGCCCGCGAAAGCCAGGGCATGATGCAGGCGAAGATCAACGTGCTCCGCGACAAACTCGCCCGGGCCGTGATCGTGGAGCGGCCGAAGGAGGCGACCGGAGAGGTCGTCTTCGGGGCGACGATCCGCGTCAAGGATCTCAAGTTCGGCGACGAGGAGGAGTACGTGCTCGTCGGGGCCGGCGAGGAGGACTTCGACACCGGCCGGATCAACGTCGCGAGCCCGCTGGCCCAGGGCTTCCTGGGCCGCAAGGTCGGGGAGACCGTGGCGATCGACGTGCCCGCGGGCACGCTCAAGTACGAGATCCTCGAGGTCCGGGTCGACTAGCCGCGGGCCTAGCAGACTGTGGAATAAGTCTGCCGGAGCAGGATGCGACGAGAGCCGACCGTGGAAACCCTCGGCGTTTCCACCGGTCGGCCAAGTGGAAAAAGGTCAAGGATGACTTTTTCCACGGACAGCTAGACGAGGCCTTCGAACAGGGCCGACCCGATGCGGACGATCGTCGCGCCCTCGAGGATTGCCGCCTCAAAGTCGCCGCTCATCCCCATCGAGAGCTCGGCCAGCGCGGCGGGGTCGGGCAGCGTCGCCGCGAGTTCGTCGCGCACGGTGCGCAGGCGGGCGAAATCGCGGCGGGCGTCGGCGGCCTCGGCATCGGGATGCCCGGCCATGCCCATCAGCCCGCGCAGCCGCACGGCGGGTGAACCGGCGGCCGCCCGCACGAGGGCCGGCAGGTCGGCGATCGCGGCGCCCGAGCGCCCCGGATCGGTGGTCAGATTGACCTCCACGAGCACCTCGCAGAGAGGCAGAGCGTCGGTCGGGACGCGTCGGGACTCCGCCTGGATCGCCTCCAGCAGCCGGAGGCTGTCGAGCGTGTGCAGCATCGCGAGCAGGGGCAGGGTGCGGTGAACCTTGTTCCGCTGGAGATGGCCCACCAGGTGCCAGCGGACCGCGGGCCGCGCCGCGGCGAGCACCTCCGCTTTCGCCCAGACCGTCTGCGGCCGGCTCTCCGCCAGATCGGTCACGCCCGCCTCGAGCACGAGCCGTGTCAGGTCGGCGGACAGGTATTTGGTGACCGCGACGAGCGTCACGCTCTCGGGCGACCGTCCCGCCTGCCGGCAGGCGGCGGCAATCCGGTCGCGGACGGCGGCGAGATTGGCGGCGAGGCACTGCCGTTGCCCGCGCTGGTCGCCCGTCTCGCCGTCGGTCACGCTCACTGGATCTCCAGGATCCGCTTGACGCTGCCGTGCGGGCGGATCGTCCCCACCAGGAACTCGGCTGACACGTTGCACCCGAGCAGCGAGCGATTCCGCGGGGCGTCGAGCGACCGGTAGAGCAGCCACTGTTCCTGCCCGGCCTGCACGCGGAAGCCGGCGGCCTGGTAGGGGGGAAGGTTCATCCGGGTGTCGGCCACGGTGAGCTGCCGCCAGGTGAGCGGCTTGCCGATCCGGCCGGCGTCGCAATCGAGCCAGAGCGGCGCGTAGAATCGCCGCCCCGCCGACTCCTGCGCGAGCGTCAGGCCGTCGGCCCCGTGCTCGAGGCTGCCGCCTCGGCCCACCCGCCACTCCGGCAGGGCCAGCGGGACCGCCAGCAGCCGCATCCGCGTGTCGAACACGAGCGCTTCGCGGGTCTCTTCGGCCGGCGTCGCCTCGAGGCCGGGCGCGAGCCGGACCACCGAGCGATAGCGGAGCGACGCCGGGCGGTCGTTGTCGCCGTGGTGGCCGTTGACCGAGGGCGTCGGCAGCGGACTGGCCAGGGGGTCGGCC
>JBILOA010000438.1:0-2787 GCA_044374735.1 Pirellulales bacterium
GTCGGGGTGATCGTCGCCGGTGATGATCGCGTGCGTGAAGCAGCCGGCGCGGAAGCCGAAGCTCGGGCCGCTGCGGTTCTCCCACTGCTCGAACGGCGGCATGTAGACGCGGACGACGATGCTCGGGCTGTCGCCCACCGACATCCCCCGCCCCGTCACCTTGCCGAGGTTGTAGATCAGATCGTCCTGCTGCATCTCGTAGGTCACGCGACCCGGGATGCCGGCGTTGAGCGTGGCGAACAGCAGGCCGTGCTTGCTGCCCTCGAGGCCTGGCGCGGGCAACTCGACCCGCTTGACCACGTCGGGAGTGCCCCGCTTGGGGCCCTCGAACCACCGGCCGTTGGCGCTCTTGGCGAGCGGGCCACGAACCCGCTTGTCCTGCTCCTCGGAGCTCTTGGGGTGGTTGTAGGACCACTTCCACTTCTCGTCCTCGAAGTCGTCGACCACGTTCTTGACGAGCGTGCCGGTGCCCGGCACGACCGGAGGCCGGTCGGGCACGGGGCCGCTGACCTTGCCCGAGGGCTGCGGACCACGGAGCATCCGGCCGAGTTTCCAGGGAGGGGCGGCGACCGCCGGGCCCACCACCGCCGCGGCGAAGATGGCCAGCGCCAGGCCCGTTCCGATCCGATGTCGAGTCGTCATCGCGATACCCCCCGGTGTTCCAGCGTGCCGTGGCCCCATGCCCCCGCACGCGGCACCCGTGGAGGTATCGGCCGACCGGCCGACCCGCGAAGAACGCGGCGGCGGCGGCGAGCAGGCTTTGCGTGGGCTTGCCCTTCCCCGCCCGACCCGTGATCGACGGCGCCTGCCGTAACCGCCCGGCTTCCCCAGCTTTCCGCCCGGCGCGGCCAAGGTGAAAATCTCGAGCGGAGTCATCTGGCGGGCCGGCAGGAAAAACGTCACATATCCGCCGCGGATCGGATCTCCTTGTCACCGTCTGTTGTCGCCGCCATGTCCAGCTTGCTTCCGGCCCGGGGCGAGTTCATCGCCCAGCCCATCCGTCGGCTCATGCTCGTCGTCGCCCTTGGTCTCGGCGCGGTGACGGCCGCGGGGGCCGACGACTCGCCACCCGCCCGCTCGCATCTGCTGCCGGTGTCGGAGATCGCCCGACAGCCCGACAGCAGCGCCGGCCTGGGGATCGACCTCTCACGGGCCACCGTCGTGCTCCGCCAGCAGTTGGCGCTCAAGCGCGGGGCCGGCCTCGTCGTCGACCGGGTCGCGAGCGGCTCGCCGGCCGAGGCGGCCGGGTTCCTGCAGCACGACGTCCTCGTCCGGCTCGACGACCAGTTGCTCGTCTTGCCGCAGCAGTTCGACGCCCTGCTCGAAGCGGCCGAGCCCGACGATCTGCTCGAGTGCACCGTCTTGCGCGGCGGCCGCGAGGTCGCCATCCCGCTGGGCCGCAAGCCCGATCCGCCGGTGCAGCCGTTCACCCGCCAGTCACGGCGGCAGTTGCGGGCGACGGACTCGGCGCTGGCCATCGTGCGGCCCGCCGGAACTGCCGCCGCTGCACCGGCTGCCTCCCCGCCGGCCGCCGCGGCCGAAGGCCGCCTGCGGCGGCTCGCCGACGAGACGCTCGTGCGCCAGGACGTGGACTACGAGATCCGACTCAGCCGGGGCGACAAGACGCGGCTCGTCGTGAGCAGTCCGACCGGTGGAGTCGTGTTCGACGGCCCGATCGACGACCCGGAGATCCGCAGCCGGGTGCCGGAGGTGGTCCGCGGCCGCGTCGCCGAGATGGAACGGCTGCTCGAGCCGAGGACGCCGGTGGCCGGTGGGCCGGCAGCCCGGCCGGTCGCCGAGATCGGCCGGCTCGACATCCCGCCGATCGAACTCCGCTGAGCCGGGCGGCGCTACCAGCGCACCTCGGCGACGTCTCGTGACCAACGGCTCCCCGCAGAGCGGCCGCCACCGCCCGACGCCGAGCCGCTCGACCGCCAGGGGTTGGGGCCGGTGAAGCCGCCGCTCGGCAAGCTGATCACCCACGGCCCCGCCCCGCGGCTCATGCGGGCGAACGACTCTTCGAGCTGCCGCCGCTGCTGTTCGGCCAGCCGCCGGGCCCGCCGTCGCTCGGCCTCGGCCGTGGCTTCGGCATAGGCAAGCCGGGCCCGCTCGGCCGCTTCGCCGGACAGCCGGATCGACTCCTCGTACCGCTGCTGGGAGAGCAGGCTGCGGGCGTCTTGGAGCGACTGCTCGACTCCATGCACGTCGACCTTGATCCCTTCGGCATACCAGGCCGCCGCCCGCCGGACGAGCCCCTCGGCCTCGGTGAGATCGGACGCCGCCTGCCGCGCCAACCGCTCGTCGTCGGCGGCGAACTCCTCGCCGCGGGCGGCGGCGGCGGCGGCCGCCCGGATCGCCTGCTCCACCTGCCGCGGATCGGTGCGCCGGGCGGCAGCCAGCCGGTCGCCCGTCTCCACGAGCCGCTGGGCCTCGCGACACCGCTCGTTGGCGCGGGCCCGGTCGGTGCGGCGCGAGGCGAGGAGCGTCGTCAGGGCGTCGATGCGGCCGGCCACCTGCCGCCGCAAGCCGGGGACGGCGATCACGAGTTCGTCGAGTTCGCGGCGCCGGGCCGCGACGGCCCCCAGGCAGTCGGCAGCCCAGTCGGCCTGCCGCTGGGCCTCCTCGAGGGCAGCGACGGCGCGGAAGTAGTACTGCCGCGCAATGTCGGCATCGGCCCGCCCCTCGTCGAGGAGCACCCGCGCCCGCCGCGCCGCCTCGGCCGCCGCGGCGGGATGGTCGGCCAGGTCACCCCAGGCGGTCTCGGCGTAGCGTTCGGCGAGGACGGCG
>JBILOA010000439.1:0-2784 GCA_044374735.1 Pirellulales bacterium
GTCTTGAACGGCCGGCCGTCCTCGCCGAGCACGGTGCCGAAGCCGACGTGCACGAGCTCGACGCCGTCGATCCCGGGCAGCCCCCACCGGCGGGTCGTCGCGAACACCTGCTCGAAGTGGCCGCTCTGCCGGTGGTCCACGACGTACAGGATCCGGTCGGGCTGCCAGTGTTCGAGCCGCCAGCGGATCGTGGCCAGGTCGGTGGTCGCGTAGAGGAAGGCCCCGTCGGCCTTGCGGATCAGGAGCGGCGGGGCGTCGTCGCCGCCGCCGGAATCGCTCGGGAAGACGCCGATCGCCCCGCGGCTCTCCTGCGCGATGCCCCGGGCCACGAGGTCGTCCACGGTGGCGGCCAGCATCGGCTGGAAGAAGCTCTCGCCCAGCCAGTGGTCGAAGCTCACGTGGAGCCGCGCGTAGAGCCGGTCGATCTCGGCCCGGCAGACCGGCATGAACCGCTCCCACAGCGCCCGGTTCTCGGGGTCGCCCTCGTGGAGTTTGGCGGTCTCGGCGAGCACCTCGCGGCCCGCGCCCGGATGGCTGGCGGCGAGGGCCGCAGCCGCGGGATCGCCTGCCAGTTCCTCGGGCTTGGCGTCGGCCACCTTGCGAACGAGCCGGTACAGGCGGCCGAGTTCGGCCGTGGGGTCGGCGGCGAAGGCCGCGTCGTCGCGGCAGTGTTTCCAGCCCCAGAGGATCATCCCGAACTGCGTGCCCCAGTCGCCGAGGTGGTTGTCGGTGATCACCTGGTGGCCGCGAAACCGCAGGATCCGGGCCAGGGCATCGCCGATCACGGTCGAGCGGATGTGGCCCACGTGCATCGGCTTGGCGACGTTGGGGCTGGAGAAATCCACCACGATCGTGAGCGGCTGGGCGACGGGGGCCACGCCGAGCCGCTCGTCGGCCACGGCCGCCCCCACCGCTGCGGCGAGCGCGTCGTCACGGATCCGGACGTTGATGAAGCCGGGCCCCACCGGGTCTCCCGGCGGTTCGAAGAGCGCGGCATAGCCCGGCAGCGACTCGAGCCGGCGGATGATCTCGACGGCCACATCGCGGGGCTTGCGGCCGGAACGCTTGGCCAGGGCCATGGCCATGGTGCCGGAATAGTCGCCGAACTTCGCGTCGGCCGCCTCGCGGACCTGGTCCGAAACCTGCCCCAGGACCGCCGGCAGGTCAGCCGCGGACATGGCCACCACGCCATCGGCCGCCAGCCCCGCGACCGCCTCCCGGAACAACGCCCGCAGCGCCGCCCGGAAGTTCACGCGGCCCGGCGAGACGGCCGGCGGTGGCTCGCCCGTGGCTGGGTCGGGGTCGGGCGTCATCGGGCCGCCGCCCCCGCGTCACCGGTCGGCTCGGGCGCGGGCACCCGCGCCGCATCGCTCCACAGCCCCTCGAGGTCCCAGTAGCCGCGGGCCTCGGGGTCGAAGAGGTGCACCATCACGTCGCCGTAGTCGAGCACGATCCAGCGGCCTTCCTCGTAGCCCTCGGCCCCGCGCTTGCGGTCATGGAGGTCGTGCTTGACCACCTTCTCGATCTCGTCGGCCATGGCGTGCATCTGCCGACGGCTGGAGCCGGTGGCGATCACGAAGTAGTCGACCACGGGCGTGAGCTCCCGAAGGTCGAGGATCGCGATCTCGCTGCCCCGCGTCTCGGCGGCGACGCGGGCGGTGAGCAGGGCCAGATCGAGGGCCCGGCCGGGCCCGGCCGATGGCCTGGATGACGATTGCGGGCGAGCCTTCGACACGGCGAAAAAAGGGTTCCGGTGACGGGGACGGGGAACGCGGCCCGAGCCGCGAGCGAGAAGTCTACCAGCGGCGGAAGGCCGCGGGGAAACCTCCGCTCAGCGGGCACACGCCCGAGCGGCCCCGAGGGCGATGCCCGTGAGGACGAGGTCTGGAATCACGATCGCGTCGGGCAGCACGTCGCGGACCGCCTCGGCCCAGCCACCGGTCAGGATCGTGACCGGCGCGTCGCCCGAGGCCGCCCGCGCTTCGGCGACCAGCCGCGCCACGGCGCCGCGGATGCCATGGCCGATCCCGGCGGCGATCGCGGCCTGCGTGGAACGGCCGGGCATCGTGGGCAGGTCTCCCCCGATGAGCGCCGCCACCGCGGGCAGTTTGCTGGTTCCCTCGGCGAGCGCCCGGGCCATGAGCGCCGGGCCCGGCAGGATCGCCCCGCCGAGAAACCGGCCGTCGGCGGCGACCATGTCGACGGTGACCGCCGTGCCGCAATCGACCACCACGGCCGACTGCCCGGCCGGCTTGACGAGGGTAGCCGCCGCGGCGGCCGCCAGACGGTCGATCCCGACCCTGTGCGGCTCGTCGAGGGCCACCGTGAGCGGCAGGTCGAGGTGGCCGATCCGCCGCTGTCGGACGGGGCGGTGTTTCGTGGCGGAGATTTCGGCCACCGTCGCCTCGAGCCGCGTCGCGGCGGCCTCGTAGACGCTGGCCACCAGGATCACTGCGGGCCCCGGCGCCGTGGCGAGCAGCCAGCGCTCGAGGTTGTCGGGATGGAAGCCGCGGCTGTCGAGATCCTGCCGCCGGGCGACCGTGGGTAGCCCGCTCCCGCCGGCGAAATCGTCGAGCCTGGCCAGCTTGATCCGCGAGTTGCCGACGTCGGCCAGCAAGACCGTGTCGCCCGAGCAGATGCCGCGGCCCGGGCCGGCTGGCGGAGCTGCCCGGTCGCTCATCGCGCCGCCTCCCGCCGGTCGAGGGCGGTCGCGATCGATTGCACGAGCCGGTCGAGTCCGGCGCCGGTCGCGGCACTGATCGCGAGCACTTCGCGGCCGGTCTC
>JBILOA010000440.1:0-2776 GCA_044374735.1 Pirellulales bacterium
CCCCGCTGATCTCGAGTGGGCATGTTTTCTGGCGGTCGCTGTCGTCTCCGCGCTGTTGGCCTGCTTCTACCATTTTCGCCGAGTCCGGCCCCAGCAGAAACAGCGCCTCGCCAACGAGACACTCGATCGCGTGCGACATGCGGGCCCCGACCTCTGGCGGCTGCGCCAGCTCGAGAAACTCGGCCACTCCCCGGACCGGGGCAGGGAACAACGAGTCTTGCGCCGCAGACGCGAAAGCGCGATCGCGCGCTCCGTGGCCCTCGAGCACGAGAGCCCGGCCGTTTTACGAGAAGAAAAACGTCGCAATCGCCTGCTCGACCGGATCGACGACGTGACCGCCCAGATCCAGTCCGTGGACGGCGCGATCGAAACGGGCGGAGCGTTCCCAAACGATCGGGAAAAACTCGAGCGACTACGGGCCCGGCTGGCCTGGAAACTCGACCATCCGTCCATCTGGCCCCGCCTCCTGCGGCACCTGATTTCGAAGGGTTTTTTTGCGCTCCTCCTGCTTCCGTTCACGGCCCTGGCCTGCCGGTTCATGGTCTTCGCCTGGCAGGCGGGCAACGTAACAGCCATCGCCATCATGGCGGTCTTCATGGTCGTCAGCCTATGGACGTTGCCCGAAGAGTTTCGACCCGACTGGCTGACGATGCTGTTCAGGAAATCTGCGCCCAAGCCGGCCCGGGACGTCGAGAACAAGGGTGCGACGGCCTGACCATCACGCTCCGGAGCCGCGTCACAACGCCAGCCCCAGATAGGCGAGGAGCGACGCGACGGCCGCCACGATCACGCGGCCCCAAGGCCGCTTGATCGCCACCGGCAGCACGGCGACGGTGGCCACGAGGATCACGGCCGCGACGGCCGCCTCCACCGCGAGCACCTTGGCGGTCGCGGCCTGCCCCACCCGGATGGCGAGAAACGCAGCCGTCACGAGGCCACCCGCCACGGCCGCCGAGACGCGACCCCGGCTTGCGAACTGGCCGGCGAGGTGCGCCCCCAGCGCCATCGCATAAGGAAAAAAGAGTTCGCGGTTACCGGTGAGCTGATGGGCCGCCAGCCAGCATGCGGCAGGCAGCAGGCCCACGAGCGGCTTCAGGCGAAAGTCGGCCGCGACCTGCCCGGCCAACGTGAGTACGCCGATCGCCACCCACGGTGGGCCGCCCAGGAGATGCGCTGCGGCGAGAAACGCGAGTTCAACCGCGATGAAGGCGACGGCAGGCGGGCGGGTGGCAGGCTCAAGGCCCGCGGCTCGCGGCGGCTCGTCGTCGCCCACCATCTTCACGTGCGGCCCCGCAGTGAGCACGTCGAACGGCTCCGACATCACCCTCCACCCGAACTTCTCGTAGAACCCCACGGCTGACGTGCGGGCGTTGCACCAGAAGATCCGCTCCGGCGCGTCGCGCCGCGCTTCGGCCACCGCTGCCTCGAGAAGCAGTCGGCCGAGCCCCCGGCCCTGCACGCCCGCATCAGTGGCCATGCCGCGGAGTTGCCAAGCCGGCCGCCCCTCCCACTCCGAGATCATGAGCGAGAGACAGCCCACGGGATCGTCGCCCGCGAGCGCCACGTAGTGCCTCGTGGTCGCCTCCTCGTCGCCCTCGAAGCGGGCCGTCTCGAAGGGCAGCCCGGCCCGCAGGATCCGGTGCCGCAGCGGCATGATCTCCGCGACGGTCGCACGGCGGCAGGTGATCTCGGGGGACGTGCGACAAGGTTCCATGAGGCCCTCTTTATATGCTGCTGGCGTCACCCACCTCGGAGCCAGCCTCACCCGTGCCTTCATCCGTCACGCCGCCGCTCGAAAAGCTCGCCAACGCGTTCCCGCTCTGGGTGGCCGCCGCCTGCGGGCTGGCGCTCGTCGAGCCGCGGCTCTTCACCTGGTTCGACGGGCCGCTCTTGGTCGGCGGCCTGGGGCTGATCATGCTCGGCATGGGGATGACACTCACGTTCGCCGACTTCGCGCGAGTGGCATCGCAGCCGGCGGCGGTGCTGGCCGGGTTCGTGGCCCAGTTCACGATCATGCCGACGGCGGCCTGGGCGGTGGCGCGGGGGCTCGACCTGCCGACGCCCTTCGCCGTGGGCCTGATCCTGGTCGGCTGCTGCCCCGGGGGCACAGCCTCGAACGTCGTCACTTACATTGCCCGGGCCGACGTCGCGCTATCGGTGACGATGACGACCTGTTCGACGCTGGCCGCGGTGATCCTCACACCGCTCCTGACACAGTTGCTGGCCGGGGAGCTGATCGAGGTCGACACCCTCGGCCTGCTTCTCTCGACGCTTCAAGTGGTCATCCTGCCGGTGGCCGGAGGCGTGTGCCTCAACCGGTTCGCGCCGGCCTTGGTGAGCGGGGTGCTGCCGGCGGCGCCGCTCGTGAGCGTGGTGGCGATCGCGCTGATCTGCGGGAGCATCATCGGCCAAAACGCCGTGGCCGTGGTGGCGAGCGGGCCGCGGCTTCTGGTGGCGATCGTGCTTGTGCACGCCCTGGGCTTCGCGGTGGGCTACGCCTTCGCGCGGGTGTTCGGGTTCTCTGTCGTGGCGGCCCGCACGATCTCGATCGAGACGGGCATGCAAAACTCGGGGCTCGGTGCGTTTCTGGCGAAGCGTCACTTCCCAGCCGAGCCGCTCACGGCGGTGCCGGCCGCAATCTCGGCGCTCGTCCACTCCGTGCTCGGCAGCGGGCTCGCCGGCTGGTGGCGGCTGCGGCCGGCACCATCAGATGGCGAGGATGGTAGACTCCCATTTTCGGAGGGATAGGCCATGCTCGGGGCGATCGCCGGCGACG
>JBILOA010000031.1:0-9356 GCA_044374735.1 Pirellulales bacterium
GGAAGGCAGGATGCCTGGAGGGAGCGTCCGGCGAGATGGCACGGGCAACCCCGGCCCACTGAGCGTTACCCACAGGAACTCCGAATCAGCCTTCGGGTCTTCACACTTCCAGCATCAACCGCGAGGGATCCTCGATCGTGTCCTTGATCCGCTTGAGGAACGTCACCGCCTCGCGGCCGTCCACGAGACGGTGGTCGTAGGTGAGGGCGAGGTACATCATCGGCCGGATCACCACCTGGCCGTTGATCGCCATCGGCCGCTCCTGGATCGAATGCAGGCCAAGGATCCCGCTCTGCGGCGGGTTGATGATCGGCGTCGAGAGCATCGAGCCGTAGACACCGCCGTTCGAGATCGTGAAGGTGCCCCCCTGGAGCTCCTCGAGCTTGAGCTTGTTCTCGCCGGCCCGGCGGGCGAAGTCACCGATCGCCAACTCCACCTGGGCGAACGACATCGTCTCGGCGTTGCGGAGCACGGGCACCACGAGGCCCTTGCCCCCGCCCACGGCGATCCCGATGTCGTAGTAGTCGCGGAACACGATGTGGGGATCCCGATACTCGGCGTTGACCTGCGGCACCGCCCGCAGGGCCTCCACCGCCGCCCGCACGAAGAACGACATGAAGCCGAGCTTCACGCCATACCGCTCCTGGAACAGATCCTTGAACTTCTTCCGCAGCTCCATCACGGCGAACATGTCGACCTCGTTGAAGGTCGTGAGCAGCGCCGCCTGCTGCTGCGCCTCGACGAGTCGCTCCGCGATCCGCCGCCGGATCGGACTGATCAACTGAAAGCGTTCTTCGCGGGAACCGGGGACGGCCAGCACCGGCAACTCGCGGGCGGGGGCCGGGGCGGGAGCGGGCCGCGGCGCCGCCGGAGCGGCCACCGCCCGGGTTGCGTCTTCCTTGGTGACGCGGCCTCCCGGACCGGTCCCATGGACGCCCGACGCGGCGACGCCGGCCTCCCCGAGCACCCTGGCCGCGGCGGGCATCACCCGCTGCGGGCCGGCGGGCGGAGCGGGGGGCTGCACCGAGCCGATCGTGGTCCGACCCTCAGTCCGCTTCACATCGACCACCGGCGCGGGGGCCGGCGGCACGCCCGGAGCACCCGCCGCAGCACCGGCCGGCTCCAGATAGCCGATCACCTCACCGACCTTGGCCGCGGAGCCGGAAGGCTTGAGCGCCTTCACGAGCGTCCCGGCCGCCGGGGCGGGCAGTTCGACCGTCGCCTTGTCGCTTTCGATCTCGACGATCGAGTCGTCGATCGCCACGACGTCGCCCTCGCGCTTCTTCCAGGTTCCGATCATCACTTCGGTGATCGACTCGCCGACTTCCGGAACCTTCAGTTCGATGGGCATGGGGTGGGGGTCTGCTGGTGAGGGATGGAAAAGCGGGAGTGGAACGGCCGGGTCAACTGTTGAAGGCCGCCGAGAGCAGCTCGTTCTGCTCCAGATCGTGACTCTTCTTCGAACCGGTCGCGGGGCTGGCGGCGCTCTGGCGACAGACGCCCGAGAACGGAAGACGGTCGAAGAGCTTGTCGCCGAGATGGATGCGCAGGAACCGCCAGGCGCCCATGTTCTCGGGCTCATCCTGGACCCAGACCGCGGGCGTGCCGGCGGCGTAGCCGGCCAGGGCCGCCTCGAGGTGCGTGCGCGGCAGCGGGTAGAGCTGCTCGACGCGAATGATGGCCACGTCGCGGCGGCCGAGCTCCTGGCGGCGCTTCTCCAGTTCGTAGGCCACCTTCCCCGTGCAGAGCAGGACCCGCCGCACCTCGCGCGGATCCACTCCCGACCCATCGGCGATCACGCGCTCGAACTCGCCCGTCGCCAGATCCTCGAGGCTCGAAACGCAGCCCGGGTGCCGCAGCAGGCTCTTGGGCGTCATCACGACCAGCGGCTTGCGCCAGACGCGGAGCACCTGCCGCCGGAGACAGTGAAAGATCTGGGCCGGCGTGGTCGGCTGAACCACCTGGATGTTGTCTTTCGCGGCCTGCAGGAGAAACCGCTCCAGCCGGGCGCTCGAGTGCTCGGGGCCCTGCCCCTCGAACCCGTGCGGCAGGAGCATCGCCAGCCCGGAGAGCCGGTTCCACTTGTCCTCGGCGCTGACGATGAACTGGTCGATCACCACCTGTGCCGCGTTGACGAAGTCGCCGAACTGGGCCTCCCACATCACGAGGCCGTCGGGGCAGTCGAGGCTGTAGCCGTACTCGAAGCCGAGCACGCCCGCCTCGGAGAGCGGGCTGTTGTAGATCTCCACCGGCGCCTGATCGGGGGCGAGGTGTTCGAGCGAGCACCAGGTCTCGTCGGTGACGGCGTCGTGGATCACCGCATGGCGGTGGCTGAAGGTGCCCCGCTGGCTGTCCTGCCCCGACAGCCGCACCCGCAGGCCCTGGGTCGCGAGCGTGCCCAAGGCGAGGGCCTCGGCGGCCGACCAGTCGAGCGGCAGGGTGCCGGCGGCCATCTGCCGGCGGCCTTCGAGAAACTTGGCGATCTTGGCATGGGGCTGGAAGCCCTCGGGCAGGGTGATCAGCCGCTCGAGCATGTCCACGAGCAGGTCCCGGCGGACGCCCGTCTGGACGTCGGCCGCCTCGCGTTCGCGGCCGCCGATGTAGAAGGCCCACATCCCGCCGACGTCGCTCTTATGGACGTAGTCCTCGCTCTTGGCCACCGTCAGGTCGGCCGCCAGCTTGGCCTGCTGCTGCTCGACGATCGACGCCGCCTCCTCGGCCGTGATCTCGCCGAGCTTGAGCAGCCGCTCGAGGTAACTCTCGTGCGCGCTCGGCCGACGCTCGATCACGCGATACAGCGCCGGTTGCGTGAAGGCGGGCTCGTCGGCCTCGTTGTGGCCGCGCCGGCGGAAGCAGTACATGTCGACGACCACGTCCCGCTGAAACTCGCGGCGGAAATCCATCGCCAGGCTCACCACCTGCGCGACGGCCTCCGGATCTTCGCCGTTGACGTGGAAGATCGGGATTTGGAGCATCTTCGCCACGTCGGTGGCATAGGTGCAGGACCGCGCCTCCATCGGACCGGTCGTGAAGCCGATCTGGTTGTTGACGATCACGTGGAGCGTGCCGCCCACGCGGTAGGCGTCGAGCTCCGAGAGATTGAGCGTCTCCTGGATGATTCCCTCGCCGGCGAACGCCGCGTCGCCGTGCACCTGGATCACCATGCCCTGCTGCCGGGCCTGGTCCCCCGCACGGTCCTGCCGGGCCCGCATCCGCCCCAGGGCCACCGGATTGACGAACTCCAAGTGGCTGGGATTGAAGCACAGCGTCAGGTGCACGCTCCGGCCGTTCGCCGCCTGGTAATCGGTGGAATGGCCGAGGTGATACTTGACGTCGCCGCGGCCGACGTGGAGCTCGGGATCCATGTCGGCGAACTCGCGGAAGATCCGCTGCGGGCTCTTGCCCATGATGTTGGCCAACACGTTGAGCCTGCCGCGGTGGGCCATCGCCATCACCACGTCTTGGATTTCCTGCCCGGCCGCCCGTTCGATCGCCATCTCGAGCAGCGGGATCAGGCTCTCCGAGCCCTCCAGCGAGAAGCTCTTCGCCCCCAGGAACCGTTTCTGGATGAACTCCTCGAACACCGCCGCCGTCGTCATCTGGCGGTAGATGCGGAGTTGCTGCCGGCGGTCGAGCTGAATCCGGTTTTCGCAGCCCTCCATCCGCACCTGCAGCCACTGCCGCACCCGGAGATCGTCCATGTGCATGAACTGCACGCCGATCGACCGGCAGTAGGTGTTCCGCAGCCGCTTGATGATCTGCCGCAGCGACATCGACTGCGGTCCCTCGATCGTGTCGGTCGAGAAGGACCGGTCCATGTCCTCCTCGGTGAGGTGATAGAACTGCGGGTCGAGCTCGGGCAGCCCGGGACGCGGCCGGCCCAGCGGGTCGATCTCCGCCATCAGGTGCCCGCGCACCCGGTAGGCCCGCACGAGCTGGTCGACCCGGTCTTGCAGGAACGCCACCCGCTCCTCGCCGGCCGTGCCACTGGCCACCGGGAGCGGGAGCGGCTTGGCCTCACCCGCCGGCGCCGAAGGCAGCCGGAGGTCGCCGTTGGCCACCGCCACGGCATGGCCCGTCGCGATCCCATCGGGCGTCACCAGGCGCGGCGCCGGATGCGAGACCGCGCCATTGCCGGCGGTCTGCCGCGGCGTCGGGGCCGGCCGGCCGTTGGCGGCAGACGCCGACGAGCCGGCGCCTGCCCAGGCGTCAAAATAGGCCTTCCAATCAGGGGGAACGCTGGCCGGGTCTTCCTGGTAGCGCTCGAACAACTCCTCCAGAAAGGCCAGGCTCGCCGTCCCGGCCGAATCGATGCTCGCGGTGGGTATCACGATCTGTTCCAGTGGCAGGCTACCTGGCCAACAACAGCCGGCCCGGGCTCTCCAGGTAGCCGATCACCTCGCTGAGGAACCGGGCCGCCATGGCCCCGTCGACGAGGCGATGGTCGTAGGAGAGCGACAGCGGCATCATCAGCCTCGGCTCGATGCGATCCTCATAGACGACCGGCATTTTCCGGGACCGGCCCAGGAGGAGGATCGCGACCTCCGGCCAGTTGATGATCGGCGTGGAATAGGCGCCGCCGACGGCACCCAGGTTGCTGATCGTGAAGGTGCCGCCCCGCAGATCCTCGACGCCGTACTGGGCGTTTTTCGCCTTCTCGGCCGTGTCGGCGATCGCCTGGGCGATCTGGGGAATCGAGAGCTCGTCGCAGTCGCGGAGCACGGGCACGACCAGGCCGCGGGGCGTGTCGACCGCCAGCCCGATGTTGACGTATTCCTTGTAGACGATCTCCCCCTTCTCGGGGTCGATCGTGGCATTCACCGCCGGGTGCTGCCGGAGCGACAGGCTGACCGCCTTGATCACGAAGGCCAAGGCCGTGAGCTTGAGGTTGCTCTTGGCGTATTCGGCCGCACTCTCCTTGCGCAGCCGCTCCAGTTCGGTGACGTCGGCGTCGTCGAAGTTGGTCAGGTGCGGGATCGTGGAAACGCTCCGCACCATGTTGGCCGCGATCGTCTTCCGCATCCGCGACATCTGCTCGCGGCGGATCGGCCCCCAGTCGTCACGCTCGGTGCCCGCGGCCGACCGCGGCCTGGCGGACGGTGCACCGCTGCTGGCCTGCCGGACGGCGGCGATCACGTCCTCGCGAATGATCCGGCCGGACGGACCGCTGCCGCGCACCCGCCCGAGATCCACGCCAAGCTCGCGTGCCAGCCGCCGCACGGCCGGACCGGCGGGATCGACCGTCGCGGTCGCCGCCACCGGCTCGGGCTCGACGGCGACGGGCCGGGGACTCTCCACCGGCGCGGCCGCGACCGGCGGAGCCGCCACGGGCGCCGGCGCCGCGGGAGCCGCGGCCGGCTTGGCCGCCGCAGGCTGCGGAGCCGGCTGGGCCGCGGGCGGCTTGGGCGGCGTCGCCGGAGCGGCGCCCGCCACGCCGAGCAGCACCAGCGCCTGACCCACCTTCACGGTGTCGCCTTTCTTGACGAGCACCTTGTCGATCCGTCCGCCCGGAGGGCAGGGAACCTCGATCACCGCCTTGTCGGTCTCGACTTCGAGCAGCGCCTGCCCCGGCTTGATGACGTCGCCCTCCGAAACGAACACCGTGACGACGTCGCCGGAGGCGATGTTTTCTCCCAGATCGGGAAGCGTGAACTCGGTTGCCATGCGTGGAAAATCGGGGGAAAGGGATGAAAGAAGGGGCGCGGCCGCGGCGGACCGCGGAGGGTCACGCCAGGGCGGCGTCGATCTTATCCGGATTCACGCCGAGTCGCCGAATCGCCTCGGTCACGACGTGGCGACCGATCGCCCCGGTCTCGGCCAGCCGCCAGAGCGCTCCGATCGCGATGCACTCCGCATCGACCTCGAAGTGACGGCGGAGCGGCCCGCGGGTCTCACTGCGACCGAAGCCGTCGGTGCCGAGCGCGAAGATGCCGCCTGGAATCCACGGGTCGAGTTGCTCCTGCACGGCCCGCACGTGGTCGCTCGCGGCCACGAACACGCCCGTGGCGTCGCCCACGAGCGACTCCAGGTAGCTCCGTTGCGGCGGCTGCTCGGGATGGAGCATGTTCCACCGTCGGCAGGCCTGGGCCTCGCGGCGCAGCTCCTTCCAGCTCGTGACGCTCCAGACGGTGCTCGGGATGCCCCAGTGCTCGGCCAGCAGGTCCGCCGCGCGGATCACCTCGCGGAGGATCGCCCCCGAGCCCAGCAGCTGCACCGGCGGCAGATTGGCCGCCACCGGCGTGCCCTTCGCCGCCACGTCCCGAAGCCGGTACATGCCCTTGAGGATGCCTTCCTCACAGCCGGCCGGCATCGGCGGCATCTCGTAGTTTTCGTTGTAGACCGTGATGTAGTAGATCCAGTCCTCGCCCTTGGCATACATCCGCTCGAGCCCCTCGAGCATGATCACGGTCGCTTCGTAGACGAAGGCCGGGTCGTAGGCCCGGACCGTCGGGTAGGCCATCGCGAACAGGTGGCTGTGGCCGTCCTGGTGCTGCAGCCCCTCGCCGGCGAGCGTCGTCCGGCCGGCCGTGCCGCCCAAAAGGAAGCCGCGGGCCCGGCAGTCGCAGGCCGCCCAGATCAGGTCGCCGATCCGCTGGAAGCCGAACATCGAGTAGTAGATGTACATCGGGATCATCGGCACGCCGTGGCTGGCATAAGCCGTGCCCGCGGCGACGAAGCTCGACATGCTGCCCGCCTCGGTGATCCCCTCCTCGAGGATCTGGCCGTCCTTCGCCTCGCGGTAGTAGAGGAGCTGGTCGGAATCGACCGGCTCGTACAGCTGCCCGGTGTGCGCGTAGATGCCGCACTGCTTGAAAAGCGGGTCCATGCCGAAGGTCCGCGATTCGTCGGGCACGATCGGCACGATGTATTTGCCGACGTGCTTGTCTTTCAGCAGCGAGGCCATCAGGGTGACCACGCCGGTGGTGGTGGAAACCTCGCGGCCCGCACTCTTCTCGATGAAGCCGGCGTAGTCGGCCAGCTTCGGCGTCTGGAGCTGCGGCGACGTCTGCGGCCGCGTGGGCACGTAGCCACCCAGCGCCTGGCGGCGCTCGCGGAGATACCGCATCTCCTCGGAGTCCTCGGCAGGCCGGTAGAAGGGGGCCTTCGCCACCTCGTCGTCGGAGATCGGGATCCCGAACCGCGAGCGGAAGGCCCGCAGTTCGTCCTCGTTGAGCTTCTTCTGCTGATGGGTGACGTTGCGGCCCTCGCCCACCTCGCCGAGGCCGTAGCCCTTGATCGTCTTGGCGATGATCACCGTCGGCTTGCCGTGACACTGCATCGCGGCGGCGTAGGCGGCGTAGACCTTCTCCGGATCGTGGCCGCCCCGCTTGAGCTTCTTGAGCTTCTCGTCGGACAGGTTGGCCACCATCTCCAGCAGCTTGGGGTCGACGCCGAAGAAATGCTCGCGGATGTAGCCGCCGGGCATGACCACGTACTTCTGGTACTGGCCGTCGACGATCTCGTTCATCCGCTTGACGAGCAAACCCTCCTCGTCCTTGTCGAGCAGCGGCTCCCAGTCCTCGCCCCAGATCACCTTGATGACGTTCCAGCCGGCCCCGCGGAAGACCCCCTCGAGCTCCTGGATGATCTTGCCGTTGCCCCGCACCGGGCCGTCGAGCCGCTGCAGGTTGCAGTTGATCACGAACACGAGGTTGTCGAGCTGCTCGCGGGCGGCGAGCGAGATACTGCCGAGCGTCTCGGGCTCGTCGGTCTCGCCGTCGCCGATGAAGCACCAGACGTGCTGCTTGCTCGTGTCCTTGATGCCGCGATCCTGGAGATACTTGTTGAACCGCGCCTGGTAGATCGCCATCAGCGGCCCCAGGCCCATCGAGACCGTGGGAAACTCCCAGAAGCCCGGCATCAGCCAGGGGTGGGGATAGCTCGACAGGCCGCCCCCCTCGGCCAACTCGCGGCGGAAGTTCTCCAACTGCTTTTCGGAGATCCGCCCCTCGAGGTAGGCGCGGGCGTAGATGCCCGGCGAGGCGTGACCCTGGAAGTAGACCTGGTCGCCCGAGTAGTCGTCGCCCCGGCCGCGGATGAAGTGGTTCATCGCGACGTCGACGAGGGTCGCCGACGAGGCGAAGGTGGAGATGTGGCCGCCGATGCTCTTGTCTTCGCGGTTGGCCCGGACGACCATCGCCATCGCGTTCCAGCGGATGATGCTCTTGATCCGCCGCTCGATCTCACGATTGCCGGGAAACGGCGGCTGCCGGTCGACGGGGATCGTGTTGATGTAGGGCGTGGTGGCCGAGAACGGGATCGGCACCCCGAGCCGGTAGGCCTCCTGCTCGATGGCGTGGAGCAGGTAGGCGGCCCGGTCGCCTCCCCGGCTGTTGATCACGTAACGCAGCGAGTCGAGCCACTCGCGGGTCTCGGTCGGGTCGGTGTCGACCGACGATACCCCGTCGGTGGCCTCCGGCTGGCCCGAGGCGCCCGCCCCCACCTGCCCGATGGCCATCGGGGAATGTGCCCCCCGGGGAAGCATCACGCCGTCGGTATCGCCGGCCGGGGTGACGGTGCGGGCGGCCTGATCGACGTCGGGGGTGGACATGGCTGACTCCGGAAAAAGCAGGGGACTTTTCAGATTATTCCGGTTGCACCGGGGGCGTCTAGGGCGGTTCGCCACCCGGCCGGCCGGCGCCCGCGAAACGTGCGGGGCGGAGAGGCCGCCCGGCCGTCCGCCCCGGTCAGCGGGCCGACGATTCGGACCGGGGGCGGTAGATCTCGGTCGCCAGGCCGAAGTAGTTCTCGGCCGAGAAGGCAACGGTCTCCCCGAGCGTGGGATGGGGATGGATCGTCTCCACCAGGTCGCGGGCCGAGCAGCCCATCTCGATGGCCAACACCCCCTCGGCGATGAGTTCGCCGGCACCGGGGCCGACGATCCCGACACCCAGGACTGCGTCGGTCTCGGGATCGAGCAGGATCTTGGTCAGCCCGTCGGTGCGGCCGAGCGCATGTGCGCGACCGCTCGCCGCCCAGGGGTAGCGGCTGACTTCGACCACCCGGCCCGCCGCAGCCGCTTCCTGCTCCGTGAGACCGGCCCAGGCGATCTCGGGATCGGTGAACACGACCGCCGGGATGGCCCGCGGCGCGAAGACCGCCGGCTCGCCATGGAGCGCCTCGACGGCCACCTTGCCCTGGTGGCTCGCGCGATGAGCGAGCATCGGATCCCCGCACACGTCCCCGATGGCGAGGATCTGGGGGTCGGCCGTCCGCTGCCGATCGTCGACCTCGACGAAGCCCTTGGCGTTGACGACCGCTCGCGTGTGCTCGAGCCCCAGCCCGTCGGAGTTGGGGCGGCGGCCCACGGCCACCAGCACCCGGGAAAACTCCTGCGTGAACGGGCCGTCCGGCCC
>JBILOA010000441.1:0-2768 GCA_044374735.1 Pirellulales bacterium
GTCAGGTAGCGCAGGCCGAGGAAGTCCATCTTCATCAGCCCGGCCTGCTCGACGTCGCCCATCGCCCACTGGGTGATCACCTCCTCCTTGCCCGTCACCCGGCAGAGCGGCACGTATTCCACGAGCGGCCGGTCGGCGATCACCACCGCGGCGGCGTGGGTGCCGACGTTGCGCGCCAGCCCCTCGATCCGCTTGGCAAGGTCCACGAGCTCCGCCACCTCGCCGTCGGCCTCGCAGGCCGTGGCCAGTTGCGAGCCCGGGGCGGCCGCATCCTCGAGCGAGATTCCGAGCTGGTCGGGCACGAGCGCCACGATCTGGTCGACGCGGGGCACGGGCATCCCCAGCGCCCGCCCCACGTCGCGGATCGCGGCCCGGGCGGCCAGCGTGCCGAAGGTGCCGATCTGCGCGACGTTGGCCTCGCCGTACTTCCGCTTGACGTAGTCGATGACCTCGCCCCGCCGCTCCTTGCAGAAGTCGATGTCGATATCGGGGGCTTCCAGGCGGTTGACGTCGAGAAACCGCTCGAAGAGCAGGTCATATTCCAGTGGGCAGACGTGCGACAGGTAGAGCGAGTAGGCGACCAGCGCACCCACGCCCGAGCCTCTGGCCGCCGCCGGGATCTCCCGCTCCCGCGCATAGCGCACGAAATCCCAGACGATCAGGAAGTAGCTGGCGAACCCGAGCGTGTCGATCACGCCCAGCTCGCGGTCGAGCCGCTCCAGCACGGCGGCGTGCAACTCGTCGGAGCCGCCGGCGGCGGGCGGGCGGCCGTCGGCCCACCGCTTGGGCACGGTCGCATACCGCTCCCGCAACCCGGCCAGGCACAGCCGCCGCAGTTCCTCCGAAGCCGTCTTCCCGCCGGGCACCTCGAAGCCGGGGAAGTGCCGCTTCCCGAGTTCGAGGTCGATCGACACCGCGTCGGCGATCTCCTGGCTGCGGGCCACGGCGGCCGTGACCAGCCCGCGATCGAGCCCCGCGAACGCGGCGTGCATCTCCTCCGGGCTCTTGAGATAGAACTCGCTGGAATCCATCCGCATCCGCGAGGCATCGCTGCGGAACCGGCCGGTGTTGACGCAGAGCAGGATGTCCTGGGCCTCGGCGTCCTCGCGGTTGACGTAGTGGCAGTCGCAGGTGGCCACCGGCGGGATGCCCAGCTCGCGGGAGAGATCGAGGGCGGCTTCGGTCACCTGCCGCTGCACCTCCAGGCCATTGTCCTGGATCTCGATGAAGTAGCGGTCACCGAAGGTCTTGCGGAACCAGCCGGCGACCTCGCGGGCCTCGGCCAGTGACTCGGCCTGCCCCGGGGCGGCGCCGATCAGCGACCGGGCGAACTCGCTCGACAGGCAGCCGGAGAGGCAGACGAGCCCCTCGCCGAACTGCTCGAGCAGCTCGCGATCGATCCGGGGCTTGAAGTAGAAGCCCTCGAGGTAGGCCTTGGTGGCCAACTGCAGCAGGTTGGCGAAGCCGGTCCGGTCGCGGGCGAGGAGCGTGAGGTGGTAGCTCGAATCCTTCTGGCTGCCGGCGTCTTTCTGGAAGCGGCTGCCGGGCGCGATGTAGGCCTCGTACCCGATGATCGGATTGAGCCCCGCCGCCTTGGCGGAGGTGTAGAACTCGAGCGCGCCGTGCAGGTTGCCGTGGTCGGTGATCGCCAGGGCGTTCATCCCCAGCTCCGCCGTCCGCGCCACCAGCCGGTCGATGGAGCTCGCGCCATCGAGCAGGCTGTAATGGCTGTGGCAGTGGAGGTGGGTGAAGGGGAGCGTGCTCATCCGTGGGCCTCGCGAGGGAAGGTCCCAGTTTAGCGGCGCGCTCGGGCGCGGGGTCCCCCGTGCCGGACGCAATCACCCGCCGCCGATCTCGCGGAGCAGGTGCGCGAGACGGGCCTGGAGGTCGAGAATCGCCTGCCAGTCGGGAAACTCGAGTTCCACCTTTTCGGCGTTGCCCCGCATCACGGCCCCTTCGGTGGCCGTCCGGAGCACGGTCTGCACGTACTCGAGCAGTTCGCTCAGCTCGGCGGACTGAGCCGGGCTGAGCCGTTCCGGTAGCGGTGGCGGTTCGCTGGGCAAGAGCGGCGACCGGACCGACCCGACGTCCTCGATGACGTCCGAGTTTTGGGCGGTGAACCGCCGCATCCGTTCGCGAAGCTGGGTGCCCCGGCCGCCCTCCCCTTCGGGATGGCGGGCCGCGATCCGCCGGTCGATGTCGCTGTGCGAGCCGACCAGGAGCAGCGAGCGGCCGAGAGAGATCATGTCGCCGTCGCGGACGATCCGGACCTGGATGTCCTCGCCGTTGACCTTGGTGCCGTTGGTGCTCTCGAGGTCGGTGGCGACGATCTTGTCGTTGTCGGCCTGGAGCTTGAGGTGATAGCGGCTGATCCGCTCGTCGTTGAGCTGGATCGAGTTGCCTTCCTCGCGTCCGATGGTCACCGGCGTCGGGATGCGATCGAACACGCGGCCGCGATCGGCCCCGTGGAGGACTCGCAGCGTGATGTAGGCCATGTCGTACTTTCGTCCGCCGGCGCCGCCGCAAGCGGCGGATGGGCCCCGGAACCGGCTGGTCGGACGCCACCTCCGTTGGCCAAGCATATCCGGCGCCGACAGACGGGGCGAACGATCGGCTCCGGCCTCAGCGGCCGGCAATGGAGATGAACCGGCAAAACCGTTACCATCCCATCCACGCGTCCGTAGCTCAATTGGATAGAGCATCGGTCTTCGGAACCGAGGGTTGCAGGTTCGAGTCCTGCCGGGCGTATTGGCGAGGAGTGATTAGTC
>JBILOA010000442.1:0-2766 GCA_044374735.1 Pirellulales bacterium
TCCGGCTCGGGCCGCCCGCCAGCCGGTCCCCTGGACGGCCCACAAGCGAACGGCCGGGTCACTTGATGCAAGCCGCTCGCCCCAGGGGGCCTCAGCCGGTTGGTCGGCCACGTCCCAGGCAGCGGCAAGGAGCGCGTCGTAGCGGGCCGCCGCGGCCGCGTCACCCGCCACGCCGGGATGGAAGATGGCCCACTCGCTGCCCGCCCGGCGGGCCTCGCGCCGCAGGATTGGCTCCGGCAGGATGCCGGTGTCGCGGGTCTCCCGCATCCACGCGCGGAGCGTCTCGCGGAGCCGGGTCAGCGTCTCGACGTGCGCGGCCTCGCCGGCCAGGTCACGGAGCTCGTCCGGGTCGGCCACGGCATCGTGGAGCTCCTCGGCCGGCCGACTCGTGCGGGCGAACCAGTCGGCGCCGGGGGGAAGCGTGCCCGCCGTGCGGGCCTTGCGGAGCTCTCCCGTGATCGGGACGCCGGTGGCGTAGTCGGGCAGGTCGTCGCCGTCGAGCCAGGGGAGGAAGTTTCGCAGATAGCGGAAGCGGCCGTCGCGTACGCTGCGGCCGAAGCCGGGAGACGCATCCATCCGATCGGCTGCGCCGACCACGAACTCGCGGGTCGCGGCGTTGGGCCCGAGGAAACTCCGGCCCTCCATCCACCGGGGAATCTCCACGCCCGCCAGGTCGAGCATCGTGGGGCCGAGGTCCATCAGGCTCACGGGATTGGCCGTCGTGCCCGTGGGTGGCGCGGCGCCCGGCAGCCGAATCTGCCCCCGGAGCCGTTCCGGCACGTGAAGGAGCAACGGGACGCGCAGACCGTGCTCGGTGAGAAATCGTTTGCCGTGCGGGATGCCCTCGCCGTGGTCGCCCCAGAAGGCCACGATCGTGGCATCGGCCAGGCCGTCGGCGGTGAGTTCATCGAGGATCCGGGCGACGTCGCGGTCGAGCGCGGCGGCCAGATCGAGCCGGTGGGCGAGCGCTTCACGGATCACGGGCGTGTCCGGGTAGAAGCGTGGCACCACGACCGTCGCCGGGTCGGTCCGCAGCCGCGCCGGCAGCGACTGCCGGACCTTGGTGGGCGTGTCGCCGAACAGGCCGCTTTCGTGCGTGACCCCCAGATTGAAGACGGCGAAGAAGGGCCGGCCGGGATCGGGCCGGTTGCGCCAGTGGGCCTTGCGGCTCGACTCGTGCCAGCCGGCATCGAAGCCGGGGGCGAGGTTGTAGTCGGTCTTGGAGTTGTTCGTGCAGTAGTAGCCGGCCTGCCGCAGCAGGTGCGGGAAGCCGACGAGGAACGGGGGGGGCGTCGCCCGGCACCGCATCGGCAGGCTGCCGAGCGTGGTCGGCATGATCCCGGTGATGATCGCGCTGCGGGAGGGCGCGCAGACCGGCGCGGCCGAGAAGGCGGCGTCGAACCGCAGGCCCCCGGCGGCGAGGGAGTCGATCCGCGGCGTCCGGGCCGCCCCTCCGTAGCAGCCGCACGTGCCGGCGGAGAGATCCTCGGCGGAGATCCAGAGGATGTTGGGGCGATCCGCCGCGGCGGTCGCGCTGGATGACAAAGCCGCGGCCAGGGCGACGGCCAACGCCAGCGCGAGCTGTCGCATCGGAAGAATCCTGACGTGATGGGGGGGCGAAGCGCCCGGGGCTCGGCGCGGGTTCAGCGGGCTACGGCGGCCAGCGGGGCCACCCGCGACGCGACGAGCGTGAGCACGATCCCGGTGATCGAGATGATGGTGAGCAGGGGGGTCCAGGTGCGCAGCGTCTCCCGCTCGCTGAAGCCCGACAGGCGGCTGACCACCCAGAAGCCGCTGTCGTTCATCCACGAGAAACCGGTGGCCCCGAAGCCGATCGCGAGGAACAGGTAGAGCGGGTGACAGTGCAGCGACGGCAGCATGCCGGCACAGACCGCCGACGCGGCCTGCATCGCGACCGTGGCCGATCCCTGGGCGATCCGGAACACGACGGCGACCACGTAGCCCAGGAGAACCACATCGATCCCCTGGTTGGCGGCCACCCAGCCCTCGATGGCTCGCTTGACGCCGGCCTGCTCGAGCATGAATCCGAAGGCGCCACCCGCGGCCGTGATCAGGATGATCACGCCGGCCGTCTCGAGCGGCCGGCCGGTCATCTCGCTGACCTGTGCCGGCGAGAGCCGCCGCTGCCGGGCGAGGATCGCGAGCGCGAGCACGGCCCCCACGATCAGCGCCACGTTCTTATTGCCGATGAACTCGAGCAGCTGGGCGACGCGGGCAAACCGGTCGGCGCCCCCGACCGACGCGATCGCCCCGGCGGCCCAGCCGGTGGCATCCCGCGCCGCCCCCTGGCGGATCACGTCGACCAGCGAGGCGACGCTGATCAGCAGGATCGGCACCACGATCGGCACCAGGGAGGCGGTGAGCGAGGGGAGTTGCGACTCGGGGCGGTCCATGATCGAGCGGGCGTCGGCGAGCGAGACGCTGCCCGTGTCGCGCACCGGCACGGGCGTGAGCCGGTCGAGCCACCGGCAGGCCACCCAGCCGGCCAGCATCGGCAGGATGCCGGCCACGATCCCGACCCAAATCGAGAGGCCCACGTCGATGTCCAGGTTTTCGGCCATGAAGATGGGGCCGGGGTGCGGGATCGTCAGCGCGTGGGTGACGGTGCCGCCGGCGCAGATCGCCAGCACGTAGAGCGTGAAGTGGCCGCCCGTCCGCAGGGCGAGCGCCACGGCCACCGGCACCATCAGCATGAACATGCTGTCGAAGAAGATCGGGATCGAGAGGACGTAGGTCGCGGTCACG
>JBILOA010000443.1:0-2765 GCA_044374735.1 Pirellulales bacterium
CGTGCTCAAGCCGCTGTTCGGCTCGCGGGGCCGGGGCATCGTTCGGGTCGCGGCCCCCGCAGCGGGCGCCCTGGCAGCGGACACCGGCGGCGTCGTCTACCTTCAGGAGTTCGTTCCGCATGCCGGCTGGGATGTGCGGGTGCTCGTGATCGGCGAGCGCCTGTTCGCGATGCGTCGCCACGCGGCCCCCGGGGAGTGGCGGACCAACCTCGCCCTGGGGGGTCGAGCCGAGCCGCTGGCCCTGCCCGAAGCCTGGGGCGATCTGGCCCGCCGCGCCGCCGCCGCGGTCGGGGCGTCGCTCGCCGGCGTCGATCTGCTCCCCGGTCGCGACGGCCGCGTGGTCGTCCTGGAGGTCAACGCGGTTCCGGGCTGGCGCGGACTCGAGTCGGTGGTCGGCCCGGCGGTGGGCAAGGCCGTGACCGACCACGTGGTCGCCGCCGCGCGCCTGTGAAGCTGGGCAAAGCTTGGGGCTTGAGCCTTGTTTCGCCCGGCGTTGCGAGCCGGACAATTGGGATTTGCGAAACACATTCGCTGCGCGATTCCTAGGCAGCCACCCCGGTGCCTCCCTGCCAGGCAGGGCTGCTCGATTGCGAGTCACTGGTGCTCCTCGGCGCGCAAGTCCCTGCGCAGCAAGCACTTCATGCTGTCACTTGACCGCCGGCCAATGGTTTTCCCAGACGGTCACCGCGGAACGTCCGCGGGCGACCGCCGATCTCGCCCCCAGCCACCCTCAGCCCAGCAGGATCCTTCCATGGCCACGAAGACCGCCCCCGCCGACACCCATGCCGCCACCGCCGTGCTCCAGGTCGCGGAACGGCTCTATGCCATGGATCCCGAGTGGGTGGTCTTCTTTCGCGAGGTCCTCGGCGTCGAAGGCATCGTGCGGCGCACCTTCAGCGACCCCGAGTCGCTGGTCCGGTTCGAATGCTCGCCCCAATACGCCCGGATCCGCGAGATGCTCGACAGCCTGCGATCCCGCCAGCACGACCGGCCCTCCGACCGCGAGGCCCAGCGGGTGGTGACCGTGCGGATGCCGCGGTCGCTGCACGAGACCCTCAAGAACGAGGCCGGGCTGCTTCGCGTCAGCGTCAACACGCTCTGCATCTCGAAGCTGATGAAACTGCTCGACGAGCGGGAGCAGCGGGGCCTCACGACCGACCGGCCATCCGACGACGAAGGCGAGCGCAGTGAGACTGGAGCGGACCTGTAAGCCGGGTTCTGTTCCCGCCCGCCCTCGCGAGCCGGCGGGCCGACGACCATTTCTCTAGGACCGCGGTTGCCCGCGGCCTCCAGCAGCCTACCCGGAAGGTGAGACGGGACGGGCCGCCCCGTGTCGTTCGCTGGCGAACGAACTCCTTCCTGCTTGGCCTTGCTCCGGGTGGGGTTTACCGAGCCAGGCCGGTCACCCGGCCTGCTGGTGAGCTCTTACCTCACCGTTTCACCCTTACCGCCGGGGTCGCCCCCGGAGGCGGTCTGCTTTCTGTTGCACTATCCCTGGCCTCGCGGCCGGTGGGAGTTACCCACCACCCTCGCCCTGCGGAGCCCGGACTTTCCTCCCGCCGTGGGCTCTCGCCCACGACCGGCGGTCGCCCGGTCCGCTCCAGTCACTGCTTCCTGAGTGTACGCTCCCGCCGACACGAATGGCCGGCCAGCCGCCCGAATGGCCCCCCCAACCGCCGACTTGACCGCGCCGAAGTCGCTCCGTACCCTCGCATTCATGAGGTTTGGGTGAGGTGGGGGGCGGACTCCCGCCTTCCCTTTCCCGGCCGGAACCGAGACGAACCGAGACAACCATGTACGGCGAGCTATTGCCCCTCGGCGGCGGCGACCCTATCCCACTGCTCAAACCCGCGCTCCTGATCGGACGGCGGGAGAGCGCCGACATCGTCCTGCGGTTTCCCAACGTCTCCGGCCACCATTGCGAGCTGTCGCTGGATGGAGGCTACTGGACGATCAAGGACCTTCGCAGCAGCAACGGTATCAAGGTCAACGGGTCCCGGGTGACGGAGCAGAAGCTGCGGCCCGGCGACAAGCTCTCGATCGCCAAGCATGATTTCGAGATCGTATTCGACCCGATCCGCCTGGGCGGCACCGCCCCGGTCGCCGAGAAATCCCAGCAGGAGAGCCTGTTCAGCCGCTCGCTGCTGGATGCCGCCGGCCTCGAGGTGAAGCAGCGGGGCGATTCCCGTGCAGGCCGCTCCCGGCGGCACGAGCTCTGAGCCGAACCCGGAGCCGAACCCGGAGCAGGGCGACCGGAAAACCGGCGGCGGCCGGATCGCCGCTGGCCACGGCAGCTGCGTACACTTTCGGCATGCCGCGTCCCCGCAAGCTCCGCATCGAGTTCCGGAAGAACCGCACCGGGCGTCGACGCGGCGGCGACCTGACCCGGAAGGTCGACGTCGATCCAGACGGGCTCGCCGATCAGGCCGCAGCCGAGCGGCTCTCGGGCAAGGGCGACCTCACCCGCAAGCGAACCGTGATCGTCGAGGCCGTGGCCGCGGGGCCGGTCGATGGCCTGGCCGCCTCTCCCCTGGTGGCGGAAGCGTGGCGCGGACGGGTGCTCCACGTGCACGGGCTCGAGAGCCTCGTGCAGTCCGGCGACGGCCGGCTCGTGCGGTGCACCCTCCGCCGCGTTCTTCGCACGATGGCCACCGACATGCGGCATCCGCTCGCGGCCGGCGACTGGGTGCGGGCCACGGGCGCCGGCGCGGAGGGCACGATCGAGGCGATCGAACCCAGGCAGACATCACTCTCCCGCGACAGCC
>JBILOA010000444.1:0-2764 GCA_044374735.1 Pirellulales bacterium
ACGGCTTCGCGGCCATCCATGGCCCGCGAAGCCTTGGCGGCCCGCGGGCCTTCGGCCCCGGCCGCCGGCCGCACCTCCGGGCGGCCGTGCTCGTGCGTGTTCTGGCGCCCGACGTGCGCTCAGACGAATCGAGACGGCTCGGCGTCTGCCTTCGTTTGCCCCCGCCAAACGTTTGACTGCTCGGGGTTGCCCGTGCCTTCGAGCGAGCTGTGGAAGCGAGCGTAGGCAGGATGCCGAAGCGAGCGGACACGCAGTGAACGGAGGCCTGGAGGGCCGGAGTGAGCGTCTAGCGAGAGGTCACGGGCAACCCCGAGCTCCACCTACGGATGCCCGGAGCGAATGTCCTAGCGAGCGCGCATGGGCAACCCCGAGCCGCCGCACCCACGACTTTCGCGTCCTCGACTGGCCTTGGGGGATTCGCGGCCCGCCCGCTAGGCTCCCCCGCATGGAACGGGCGTCCACCACCCACCGCGTCGTCGGCTTCGACCCCGGCCTCAACACCACCGGCTACGGGATCGTGGAGTGCCACGGCGCGAGCGTGAAGCTCGTCGAGGCCGGCACCGTGCGGTCGCGGGGCGAGACGATCGAAACGCGGCTGGCCACCATCCACGCCGGCGTCCGCGAGGTGCTGGAGGCGTTCACGCCCTCGGCGATGGCGATCGAGCAGGTGTTCGCCCATGCGCGGTTTCCCAAGGCCGCGATCCTCCTGGGTCACGCGCGGGGCGTGATCTGCCTGGCCGGGGCGCAGGCCGGGCTGGCCGTGCACCACTACCTGCCGAACCGCGTGAAGAGCGCCCTCACGGGCAGCGGCCACGCCGGCAAGGAGCAGATCCAGGCGGCCGTGCAGCGGGAGCTCGCCCTCGCCACCAAGCCCGAGCCGGCCGACGCCGCCGACGCCCTGGCCGTGGCGCTCGCCGACTGGCACCTTCGACTGCGGCCCTTGTTCTTCGGCACGGGCACGGTGCGAATCAGGAGCAGCCGGGCATGATCACGCGGGTTTCGGGCACGCTCGAACGGGTGGAGCCGACGGCGGTCGAGGTGGCCTTGGGGCCGATGGTGCACGAGGTGCTCGTCACGGAGCTCGTCCGCCGCAGCCTCCAGGGCAAGATCGGCCAGCCGGTCGTGCTGCACACACTCGAATACCTCGAGGGCAACCCGACCCGGGGCAACCTCGTGCCCCGGCTGGTGGGGTTTCTGTCGGAGGTCGAACGGGAGTTCTTCGAGCTGATCTGCGAGGTCGACGGCGTAGGTGTCCGCAAGGCACTGCGGGCGATCGTCCGGCCGGTGGGCGAAATCGCCGCCGCGATCGAGGAGCAGGACGCCAAGAGCCTGGCCGGACTGCCGGGGATCGGCGCGGCGACCGCCGAGCGGATGATCGCGAAGCTCCGCCGCCGAATGCCGAAGTTTGCCCTGCTCGTGGCCCGCGAGGCACCCGGCGAGGCGGGCGGTGCGGCCGACGTGCTCGCCGAGACCTTCGAAGTCTTGCGGTCGCTCGGCCACTCCGACACCGAGGCCCGCCGCCTCGTCGACACGCTCCGGAATGAAAAGAAGAAGCCGAAGGACGTGCAGGAAGCCCTCGAAGCCATCTACCGGCAGATGCACAAGCCGCGCTGACGGGGGTAGGCTCTGGGCATGGAATCCTTCCGCCAACCGTCGATCCAGGGCCCCGCCGAGCCCCTGCCGGAGGATCGCGCGCTGCGGCCCCAGCGGATGGCCGAAATGATCGGCCAGCGGGCCGTCTACGAGCGGCTCGAGATCGCGATCGACGCCTCGCGGAAGCGGGGCGAGACCCTCGGCCACATCCTGCTCGACGGCCCCCCCGGCCTCGGCAAGACGACCTTCGCCACCTGCATCCCCAACGAGCTGGGCGTGAGCCTCCAGATCGCCAGCGGGGCGGCGCTGGCGGCCCCCAAGGATCTGCTGCCCTACCTCACGAATCTCGCCGAAGGCTCGGTCTTGTTCATCGACGAGATCCACCGGCTGCCGATCGCGGTGGAGGAGTTTCTCTACCCGGCCATGGAGGATTTCCGGATCGACATCACGCTCGGCGACGGCGTGGCGGCCCGGACGATCAACATGCCGCTCAAGCCGTTCACGCTCGTGGGGGCGACCACCCGCTCGGGCCTGCTCTCGGCGCCCCTCCGCGACCGGTTCGTGATCCGCGAGCATCTCGACTACTACTCCCCCGAGGAACTCGCCGAGATCGTCCGCCGCTCGGCCGGCAAGCTCCAGATGCCGATGGACGACGAGACGGCCTGGGAGATCGCCCGCCGCAGCCGCGGCACGCCCCGGCTGGCCAACAACCGCCTGCGGTGGATTCGCGACTACTCGACGAGCCGGGCCGAAGGGCGGCTCGATGTCGATATCGCCCGCGTCGCCCTGGCGATGCAGGGCATCGACGAACTGGGCCTCGACGGGTTCGACCGCCGGTATCTGGAGACCATCCAGCGGGTCTTCGCCGGCGGCCCGGTGGGAATCGAGGCGATCGCCCACACGATGAGCTCGGCGCCGGACACGCTCGAGGACGACGTGGAGCCCTTCCTGCTGCGGTGCGAACTGGTGATCCGCACCCCCCGCGGCCGCAAGCTCACGCCCAAGGGCGACGAGCACCTCGGCGGCACGCCGGCGACCCGCGGCCGGCTATTTTAACGGCTTCGCGGCCATCCATGGCCCGCGAAGCCTTGGCGGCCCGCGGGCCTTCGGCCCCGGCCGCCGGCCGCACCTCCGGGCGGCCGTGCTCGTACGCGTTTGTGACGCGCAGAGT
>JBILOA010000446.1:0-2758 GCA_044374735.1 Pirellulales bacterium
GTGAAGCTGCTGCGCGATCGCGAGCGACCCGTCGCCCCCCACGCACACGAGCCCCACGACGCCGAGCTGCCGCACCGTCGCCGCCGCGCGGTCGAGCAGCTCGGGGTCGATCCGCACCCGCTCCCCCGCTCCGACGAGGGCCGTGAACCGGCCCTTGTTGCTCGACCCGAGGATCGTGCCGCCCTTCAGGAGGATGTCGGCCGTGACCCGGGAGTCGAGCGGCATGTAGGCGACCGGATCGACCAGCCCCTCGTAGCCCCGGAGGAAGCCGATGCAGTCGTAGCCGAGCCGCTCGGCGGTCTTCGTGGCCGCGCGGATCACGGCGTTCAAGCCCGGGCAGTCGCCGCCGCTGGTGAGGATGCCGATCGTGGGCTTGGAGGATGCCATGGCCGGAAGTCTACCCGCCCCGCAGGCCCCTCAGCGCCAGGCCGAGCAGGTCGCGCGAGGCGCGGGCGATCTCGCGGAGGCCCGCCTTGCTGGCGCCCTGCGTGCGGTCGCGGAAGGTCATCGGCACCTCCACGATCCGGCCGCCGGCCCGGTGCACGAGCCAGAGGAGCTCCTCGTGGAAGGCGTAGCCCGACGTGAGCGGCGCGGCGATCCGGTCGAGCAGCGCGAGCCGGATCGCGCGGTAGCCGCTGGAGGGATCGCGGACGGGGACGCCGAGCACGCACCGCGAGAACCCGGCGACGAGCCGGCTCGTGACGTGCCGCGCGAGCGGCCAGCCCACCGTGCGGCCCCCCGGCACCCGCCGGGAACCCACCACGACGTCGGCCGGCGGGCCACCCACCGGATCGACCGCCGCCAGGAGGCGGGGGATGTCGGCCGGATCGTGGCTCGCGTCGGCGTCGATGTTCACGGCGATCTCGAAACCGCGCTCGCGGGCCAGCCTCAGCCCCTCCGTGATCGCGGTCCCCAAGCCGCGGCGGCCGGCGCGGACGAGCACGTGCAGCCGCGGCTCGTCCGCCGCGGCCTCGAGCGCGGCGGTGCCCGTGCCGTCCGGGGAGTCGTCGTCGACGACGAGCAGCTGGATGCCGGGATCGATGCCCAGCACGCCCGCCACGAGCGCCGGCAGGTTGTCCCGCTCGTTGAACGTGGCCGCGATCACGAGCACCCGGCCGGCGGGCCAGTCGGCGGCGGACTGGAGGTCTGCGGGGGAGGAAGGCATGGGCATCAGCGCGAACGGTTCAGAAACGTGGAGTCACGCCGCCGTGAAGCGCCTCTGCTTCACACTGGAGCCGCACGTGCAAGCCTCCTCTGATGCTGGACGGCGCGAGGGGTTGCCCGTGCCAATCGAGCGGCGTAGGAAACCGAGCGAAGCAAGGATTGCGGAGCGAGGTTTCCTCCGAGTGAGCGAAGGGCACGATGCCCGAAGCGAACGTCCGACGAGATGGCACGGGCAACCCCGGCCCACCGGGGACGTCGTCACATGCCTCCCGTCGTCAGTGCGCCAGCCACCGCTCGGCGTCGAGCGCCGACATGCAGCCCGTGCCGGCCGCCGAGATCGCCTGCCGATAGTAGTCGTCGGCCACGTCGCCCGCCGCAAACACCCCCTCCACGCTGGTGGCGGTGCGGAAGTGTTGCGTCCAGACGATGTACTGCTTCTCGGTGAGCTTCAGCTGGCCGTCCAGAAACGCCGTGTTGGGCGTGTGGCCGATCGCCAGGAACACGCCGGCCACGGGGAGCGTCTCCTCCGGGCCGCCGGTCGTGCTCTCGAGCCGCACGCCCGTGACGCCGGCCGTGTCGTCGCCGAGCACCTCGGCCAGCCCGCTGTCGAAGTGGATCTTGATCTTCGGGTTGTCGAAGGCCCGCTGCGCCATGATCTTCGAGGCCCGCAGCGCGTTCCGCCGGTGCACGAGGTGGACCGTGCTGGCGAACTTCGTGAGATACGTCGCCTCCTCGACGGCCGAGTCGCCGCCGCCCACCACCACCAGCGGCTTGTTGCGAAACCGCGGCAGGGCCCCGTCGCAGACGGCGCAGGCGCTCACGCCCCGGTTCTTGAACTTCTCCTCGCTCGGCAGCCCGAGCCAGTTGGCGCTCGCGCCCGTGGCCACGATCACGCACTTCGCCTGCACCACGCCTCCCTCCGCCGGAAACAACTTGAAGGGGCGGCTCGAGAAGTCGACCTTCGTGATGTCGTCGGTCACGATCCGGGTGCCGAAGTTGGCCGCCTGTTGCCGCATCAGCTCCATCAGCTCGGGCCCCGTCACCCCGTGCCCCTCGTGGGGCGGCATCATCATCCGCCGCGCCTCCGGGAGGGCGGAGGCGAGAAAGGCGCCGAGGTCGCCCGCCGGGAAGCCGGCGTAGTTCTCGACCTCGCTCGTGAGGGCCAGCTGGCCGAGCGGCAGCGTGCCGGCCATCCGGTTCTTTTCGCTGATCGCCCCCTCGAACACGAGCGGCTCGAGCTGGGCCCGGGCGGCGTAGGTGGCTGCCGACCAGCCGGCCGGGCCGCTCCCGATGATGACGACGTTTTCGAGTGGCTTGACGCTCATGCTGGCTGTCGATCTCCACGGCGGATGGTTCGCGCCGGCGGCCATTCGACGGCCGGCCGGCGGGTGGGGCATGATACTCGGTCATGCCGCGTCACCGACAACCCACCGCCGATTCCACCGCCCGGGGCCACAGCCGCGGACCAAAGCCGACGAAGATCTGCCCCGCCTGCGGCCGGCCCTTCGAGTGGCGGCGGAAGTGGGCCCGCTGCTGGGAGGCCGTGAAGTGGTGCAGCGACCGCTGCCGGGCGGCGGGCGGGGCGCCCGCGTGG
>JBILOA010000445.1:0-2758 GCA_044374735.1 Pirellulales bacterium
GACGCCGTCCCAGCCCACGTCGGCGACGAGGTCGGCCGTCTCGGCGAACGACAGCTGCGTGAACGGTTTCGTGAAGCCGATGAGCTTGTTGGGGACGGGCCCCTCGCGACCGGGCTCCGCCTTCGAAACGCCAACCGCGGCCCCGGCCGTCGCGATGGTGGCCAGAAACTCCCGTCGGGATTTCGCGTTCATCGCGATCGCTCTCAAGGAATAGGTATCCGCTATCACCGCTCGTAGTCTAGCGGCACGGAGGGTCCCGGCGTGGCCGGAGCGGCAGCCCCGACGTGCGAACGCTACGCTGGACGACGCTGGAACGGCTGCCGTGAGCTTCCATGAGAGGGTGAAACCATGCATCGATGGCTCGAGCGAATCCGCATCTTCGGCCTCCCCGCGTTGGCGGTGGCTTTCGCTGCGTGCTCGCCCCTTGCGGGGGCCGCCGAGACGCGGCGCGACGTGGTCGTTTATGGGGCCACGTCCGGCGGGATCACCGCCGCGATCCAGGCCAAGGCGATGGGCAAGAGTGTGATCGTGGTCGAGCCGGGCAAGCACCTCGGCGGCCTCACGTCCGGAGGCCTCGGGGCGACCGACATCGGCAACAAGGCGGCGATCGGGGGCCTCGCGCGGGAGTTTTACCGGCGGATCGGCCGGCATTACGCGCGGCCCGAGGCTTGGAAGCACGAGGATCATGCCGCCTACCAGAGCAAGCGCAAGGCCACGGGCGAGGTGGAAATGTGGACCTTCGAGCCGCACGTGGCGGAACGGGTGTTTCGCGACTGGGTCGCCGAGGCAGGCGTGGAGGTGGTCTTCGAGGGGCGGCTCGACCTCACTCCCGGCGGCGTCGAGAAACAGGGCCGGCGGATCGTCGCGTTTCGCACGGCGGATGGCCGCCGGTTCGCCGGGGCGATGTTCATCGACGCGACCTACGAGGGCGACCTGATGGCGAAGGCCGGCGTCTCCTACCACGTTGGCCGGGAGGGGGAGCGCGTGTACGGCGAGAGCCTCAACGGCATCCGCGCGTCCCATGCCAAGAGCCACCAGTTCACCCACGATGTGGATCCCTACGTGGTGCCGGGAGACCCGGCCAGCGGCCTCGTGCCGCTCGTCTCGCCCGATCCGCCAGGCTCCGACGGCGACGGCGACACGCGGGTCCAGGCCTACAACTTCCGGATGTGCACCACCGACGTGCCGGCGAACCGCCGGGCCTGGCCCAAGCCGGACGGCTACGACGAAAAGCAGTACGAACTGCTCCTCCGGAACTTCGAGGCGGGCGACCACCGGGCCCCCTGGAACCCGGTCTGGATGCCCAACCGCAAGACCGACACCAACAACAATTTCGCGATCAGTACCGACTACATCGGGGCCAACTACGGCTATCCCGAGGCGACTCATGCCGAGCGGGACGCGATCGTCGCCGACCACCGCCGTTACCAGCAGGGGCTGATGTGGACGCTCGCCAACCACCCCCGTGTGCCGGAGCCGGTGCGGGAGAAGTTTCAGCGGCTCGGGCTGGCGAAGGACGAGTTCACCGACAACGACAACTGGCCCCACCAGCTCTACGTCCGCGAGGCCCGGCGGATGGTGTCGGAGTATGTGATGACGCAGGCCGACTGCCAGTGGAAGCGATCGGCCGAGGATCCCGTGGGCCTCGGCGCCTACAACATGGATTCCCACAACTGCCAGCGGTACGTGACCGCCAAGGGCGTGGTCCGCAACGAGGGCGACATCCAGGTGGGCGTGCAGCCCTACCGGATCGCCTGGCGGAGCATCCGGCCGCGGCGGGAGGAATGTGAGAACCTGCTGGTGCCCGTGTGCCTGGCAGCCTCGCACATTTCGTACGGCTCGATCCGCATGGAGCCGGTGTTCATGGTGCTCGGCCAGTCGGCGGCCACGGCGGCGGTCATGGCGATCGAGTCGGGCACGGCGCTGCAAGACGTCGACTACCCGCGGCTGCGGGAGCGGTTGCTCGCCGACGGGCAGGTGCTCGAGTGGACGAGCGGGGGTGGCCGTGGTCTTGATCCGGCGAAGCTCGCCGGAGTGGTCGTCGACAATGCGGCCGCGAAGCTCACCGGCGAGTGGACGCCGAGCGGCACCACGCCCGGCTTCGTCGGGGCCGACTATCTCCACGACGGCAACGACGCCAAGGGAACCAAGTCGGCGACCTTCACCCCGGTCTTGCCGAAGGCGGCGACCTACGAGATTCGGCTCTGGGCCACACCGCTCGCCAACCGGGCCACGAACGTGCCGGTCACCGTCCGGCTGGCCGACGGGGAGCGAAAGGTTACGGTGAACCAGCGGCTCGGGCCCGGCAAGGAGGGCTTCGTCGTTCTCGGCACGTTCTCCTGCCCGGCCGGCGATGCCGTGAGCGTGACGCTCGGCACGGCGGGCACCGACGGCCACGTGATCGCCGACGCGGTCCAGTTCATCGAGCGGCCGTAGGGGCGAAGCTGGGGTTCAGTTTCGGGATGACCGCCTGGTTTTCTATCAGGACACGCTGCAGCATGTCGTTCAGCGTGGTCGCGAGATCGGGCTTCTCTCCGGCGAGGTTGTGGCGTTCCCCGGGATCCCGGGAGAGGTCATAGAGTTCGAGTTCGTCGGAGCCGTCATCGGCCCGCGCGTAGAAGCGGATCAGTTTGAAGTCACCCTCCCGGATGGAGGAGCCCGCGGAGAAGCCGTCCATCACGGCGTCACGCGGGGCGTCACCGTGCGGGAAGTGGCAGAAGATCTGTGTGCGCGGAGGGGCTCCCCCATCGAGCGCGGC
>JBILOA010000447.1:0-2757 GCA_044374735.1 Pirellulales bacterium
GGCGGATCGGAGGATACGTCGATGACGGCGTCGGCGACCGCGTGATAGAGCGGTTCGCGGGCCACCAGTGCCGCGGCCACCTCATCGAGCGGGTTCGTGCCGGCGAGCGCGGGCCGCCGCGCGGCGGTGGCGGGGTCGGCGGCGAGCCGCGCCCGGAGCACGTCGGCCGGCGCCGTGAGCCAGACGACGGGGCGGCCCTTGGCTCGCAGGGTGGCCCGGTTGGCATCCCGCAGCACGACGCCGCCCCCCGTCGCCAGCACGCCGGATTCCTCGGCGAGGAGTCGAGTGAGAAGATCGGATTCGAGATTCCGGAAGAAGCTTTCGCCGCGGGTGGCAACGAGGGCGGCGATCGACTCGCCGGCCTCCCGCTCGAGCACGTCGTCCGCGTCCTGCCACGAGCAACCCAGGAGCCTTGCCAGACGGGCGGCCACCGACGACTTCCCGCTGCCCCGATACCCGACGAGCGTGACGCGTGGCATGACGAGTTGGCTTCCCTCGCGGCCGTCAGGCCGGCTGCTTGGCGGAGGCGGTGGCCCGCTTGAGCGCCTCGCGCATCACCTGCGGCGGTGGCTCCGTGCCATGCCAGGTTCGAAACTGGATCGCCGCCTGCCGGACGAACATCTCCACGCCCGTGACCACGCGGCAGCCCGCGGCGCGGGCCTCCTTGATGAACAGCGTGTTCTCCGGATTGTAGACCGTGTCGAACACCACCATGTAGGGCCGGAGGTGCTCCTTGTCGAAGGGCGTCTGGTCGACCTCGGGATGCATGCCGATCGGGGTGGCGTTGACGATGCAGTCGTGGGGCATCCGGTGGCGGGCCGACCACTCGACGGCCTTGCAGCCGACGTCGGCCGCGACCTTCTTGGCCCGCTCGACCGTGCGCGACGCGATCGTCACCTCGGCGCCCCGCTGCTTCAACCCGAAGGCGACGGCCCGAGCGGCACCGCCGGCGCCGAGCACCAGCGCGGTCTTGACGCCGAGGCCCTGTCCCGGGGCGAGCTGCTCGGTCTCCGTGACCAGGGCCTCGAGGCTCTCGATGGCCGCCGTGGCGTCGGTGTTGGCGGCGGCGATGCCGGCGGATGAGAAGCTCAGGGTATTGGCGGCGCCGATCGACCGCACGAGATCGTCCTGCTGGCCGCACCGCTTGAGCACGGCCTCCTTGTGGGGAATCGTCACGCTGAGCCCCGCCAGCGGCCAGCGGGCGGCCTCGGCGAGGAATTCGTCGAGCTGGTCGGCCGGAACGCGGAACGGCACGTAGACAGCGTCGATCCCGGCGGCTGCGATCGCCGCGTTGTGGACCACGGGACTGAGGCTGTGGGCCACCGGATCGGCGACCACGCCGTAGACCCGGGTGGCGGGGCCGAGGGCGTCGAAGCGGTACAGGTCGCGCATCTGCCGCCAGCCGATCTGCCCGGGCGCGAGCGCCCGTTCGTCGTTGAAGGTCGCGAACACGAACGGCGAGCCCGCCCGGCCGCAGAGGATGCGGGTCGGCACGCCGATGTCGCCCATGCAGATGCCGACGGTGGGCACCTTGGCCGCGGCGACCAGTTCGAGCATCCGCAGGTTGTCGGTGGGGTGGTTGGCCATGGTCGCGATCTTGACGACGTCGGCGTCGAGGGCGGCCAGGCGGGCGTGCAGGGCGGGGAGATCGGCGGGCGTGCGGAGCATGTCGTGGTGGCTCACCACTCGCTTGGTCTTGCCGTAGCGACGGATGCTGCCGGCGATGTCGTCCTCGATGTCCACGTAGTCGGCACCCTCGACGATCGCAAGCCGCAGGAGTTGGAGGCGGGCCTCCTCCGAGTGCTCCCAGCGGCCGCCGTCCTGCTTCCGACGGCAGGTCACGATCGCCGGGCAGGGGCGTTCCTTGAGCAGCCGTTTGACCTGCACCTCGCCCTGGATGTAGTCGAGCCGCAGTTCGACGAGCGCGACGCCATTGTCGGCCAAGTGCTTGTGTTCGGCGATCACATGCCGGTGACGGCCGCGACCGATGCTCACGCAGATCATCGAGGGTTTCCGAGGAGTTCCAGAGTGCGGGGGTCAGGTACGGCGGAACTGGCGGTCGAGGTCCCGCCGGGAGAGGGTCAGCGACGTGGGCCTGCCGTGGGGGCAGTGGTGGGCTTCGGGCACGAGCCGCCGGTCGCGGACGAGCGAGTCGACCTCCGCCTGGGAAAGCCGGTCACCCGCCTTGATGGCCGCCTTGCAGGCCAGGCCGTGCAGCACCTCGTCGACGAGCAGGCCGGCCGTGCCACCGGCGGCGGCTGCGGCCGCGAGCCGGTCGAGGACCTCGCGGACGAGTTCGCGGGCCGGTGCGTCGCCCGCCAGCGCCGGCTTGCTCGTGACGATCACGGTCGCGCCCCCAAAAGGCTCGACCCGCATGCCGGCGCGCTCCAGGGCGGCGGCGTGCTCCTGGACGAGTTCGAGTTCGGCCGGCGGCAGTTCGACCCGCTCGGGAACGAGCAGCGGCTGGACCTCCAGCCCGCCGGCGGCGACCGAAGCCTTGAGCCGCTCGTAGAGCACCCGCTCGTGGAGCGCGTGCTGGTCGATGACCTCGATCCCGTCACGGCTCTCGACCACGATGTACCGGTCGTGCATCTGCACGGCGCGTTCGCCGTCGACCGCCACGACCGGTACGGTGTCTTCGGCCTCCCAGGCCGCAGGCGGCTCGGCGACGGTGGCACCGGCCCGCAGCCCGCCCGCCCAGGGCTCGCCGACCGCATGCCCCGCGTGGTCGCCGGGGCGGCCGGGCTGGTCGTCGAG
>JBILOA010000448.1:0-2756 GCA_044374735.1 Pirellulales bacterium
CAGCACGATCCGCTTGTCATGCAGCCGGCCGCCGTCGGCCGGCACTCCGCGCGGGCCCGCGACGGCCATCCCGGTGGTGAGCACCACCACGTCACGACCCCGGCCCCGGAGCGTGCGGGCCAGGCAGGCCACGAGCGTGGTGCGGCCCTCGGCTCGTGCGCCCCCGGCGATCCCGATGGCGCGATGACCGGCGAGGCGGGCCGCCTCGATCTCGTCGGCCAGCGCGGCCCACTGGCGGCCGCCGGCCACCAGCAGCCGGGCGACGAGGTCCGCATCACCGAGGTCGGCATCACCCACGTCCTGAAGGCGCGGTGGGCTGGGCTCGCCGGGATCCGGTTCGCGGTCGGGGTGCGGGGCGGTCGTCGGCGGTGACGCTGCGGCCGGCGCGACTACCGGCGGCCGGCTTGGCGGCGCGGCATGCCCGCGTGCCTGCCAGCGGGCGACGAACGCCCGATCGATCGCGTCGAGCGTCATCGGAGGGTCGTCTCCGGGGCACCGGCGTCGGCCGACTCGGCCGCGAGTCGGGGTCGTTCCGCGTCGGTCGCGGATTGCTTCAGCTCGCGGATCGCGACCAGCGACCAGATCGCGGCCGCGACCAGCGCCAGGGCCGCGATCGAGACGCCGGGAAACGAGCCCCGCGGCCGAACCCGCCGGTCCGCCCGCGCCGCGGGTCGTGGTGCCGGCTGGGGCAGGGGGGCCTCCGCCGCCGCGGCCGGCTGCGGCGCGTCGGCCGGCAGCGGAAGCTCGGCGGCGAGTTCCGGAATCGTCGCCAGCACGCGGATCGCCATCGGCCCCTCCGCCTCCGTCATCGTCGCCGCGACCGGACGTGCTTGAGCGGCCCACCTGCGGGCCTCGGACTCGGCCCCCGGAGGCGGCTCGGGAATCGCGTCATCCGGCTGCTGCGGTATGCCGGGAAGGCATGGTTGCCTATGATGCCAGGTCCTGACGGGCCTCCTTTCCCAGGCCGGAAACCGCTCCTCGCTTCCCCAGTCCACCAGCGATCGACCCCTGATGCCAACGCCTGCCGCCCCCCGGTCCGACCTGCTCCGCTCGCTGCTCGACACCCGGATCCTGATGCTCGACGGGGCCATGGGCACGATGGTCCACGCCCTCGGGCTCGACGAGCGGGGCTTTCGCGGGAGTCGGTTCGCCGACCATCACCGGGACTTGAAGAACTGCATCGACGTCTTGCCGCTCACGCAGCCCGACGCGATCCGCGGGATCCACGCCGCCTACTTCGCCGCCGGCAGCGACATCGTCGAGACCTGCACCTTCGGGACGACGAGCGTGGCCCTGGCCGACTTCGGCCTCCAGCACCACACCCGGGAGCTGAACCTGGCCGCGGCGAAGCTGGCCCGCGAGGCCGCGACGGCCGCCGAGGCCAAGGATCCCTCCCGGCCGCGGTTCGTGGCCGGCTCGATCGGCCCGACCAACAAGCAGCTCTCGATCGCGGGCAACGTGGCCGATCCGGGCCACCGCGACGTGACTTTCGACGAAATGGTGGCCGCCTACCGCGAGCAGATCGAGGCGCTCCTGGAAGGGGGCGTGGACGTGCTCCTGGCCGAGACGGCCTTCGACACGCTCGTGCTCAAGAGCTGCCTCTACGCGATCGAGCAGGTGTTCGCCGACACGGGGATCCGGATCCCCGTGATGGCGTCGTTCACGGTCTTCGAGGGAGGCCGCACGCTCTCTGCCCAGACCGTCGAGGCCTGCTGGACGAGCCTCGAGCACGTCGACCTCGTGAGCGTGGGCATCAACTGCGCCCTGGGCCCGGAGAAGCTCCGGACCCACGTGGCCGACCTGGCGGCGATCGCCCCGATCCCGGTCAGCGTCTACCCCAACGCCGGTCTGCCCAACGCCCTGGGCGGTTTCGACGAGACCCCCGAGATGATGGCGAGCGTGCTCGAGGAGTTCGCCCGGGCGGGCTGGCTCAACATCGTGGGGGGCTGCTGCGGCACCACGCCGGCCCACATCAAGGCGATCGCCGACGTGATGGCGAAATATCCGCCGCGCAAGCCCGCCCCGCCGCCGCGTCGCAGCCGCTACTCGGGCCTGGAGATGTACGAGATCCGCCCCGCCGAGACGAGCTTCACGATCGTGGGCGAGCGGACCAACGTCACCGGCTCGCGGGCCTTCGCCCGGCTGATCAAGGAGGAGCGGTACGAGGAGGCCCTCGGCGTCGCCCGCCAGCAGGTCGAGAACGGGGCCAACATCATCGACATCAACGTCGACGAGGGGATGCTCGACGGCGTGCAGGTGATGACGAAGTTCCTGACGCTGCTCTCCAGCGAGCCGGAGGTGGCGAAGGTCCCGATCATGATCGACTCCTCGCGGTTCGAGGTGCTCGAGGCGGGGCTGAAGTGCGTCCAGGGCAAGGGGATCGTCAACTCGATCAGCCTCAAGGAGGGGGAGGAGGCGTTCCTCCGCCAGGCCCGCACGATCCGCCGCTACGGGGCGGCCGTGGTGGTGATGGCCTTCGACGAAGAGGGGCAGGCGACCGACGTCGAGCGGCGGGTGGCGATCTGCCGGCGGGCCTACCGGCTGCTCACGGACAAGGCCGGCTTCCCGCCCGAAGACATCATCTTCGACCCCAACATCCTCACGGTGGCCACCGGGATCGAGGAGCACAACGCCTACGCCAAGAACTTCATCGAGGCCACCCGCCGGATCAAGGAGGCGATGCCGGCGGTCAAGGTGTCGGGCGGCGTCTCCAACATCTCGTTCTCGTTTCGCGGCAACGATCCCGTCCGCGAGGC
>JBILOA010000449.1:0-2752 GCA_044374735.1 Pirellulales bacterium
ACGAAACTCAATCTCGCGAGCGTGCTCGCCGGTGAAAACCTCGGCGACGCCCAGGCGTGGGGCGTCGCTCTGGCGGCGGCGCGCTTCCTCCGTGCCGCCCGACTCGCGTCGGCCCTGGAGTCCGACATGCGCGCCGGACTCGGGGAGGCTGCCGCCGCCGCGATCTCCGACGCCACCGCGGCCGCCGGCCTGATGGCGATGAACACGGTCTACTACCGGTTTCGCCACATGATCGGCAAGGAAGCATATGCGTCGCGTCCGCCGCGGCTCCGCATGCAACGGATGGCGAAGCCCGCCACCTCGGCGGTCGACTTCGAGCTCATGAGCCTGGCGTGCGCCGCGCTCGCGGGGTGTGAGTTTTGCCTCCAGAACCACGAGGCGAAGATCGTGGCGGAAGGCACGAGCGAGGAGAGTTGTCACGACTGCGTTCGGATCGCGGCCGTCGTGGCGGCCGCCGCCGTCGCGACCGATCCGGGGGCCGACAGCTGAGCCTGCCTGGCCCTGCCGGCCCGATCTGGCTCAGGCCAGCTCGCGCAGGTAATCGAGCGTGTAGATGCCGCTCGAGTGGCCATCCGAGAAATCAATCGAGTAGGCGTACTGCCCGACCGGTGTCATCCCGGTGACAGCCAGCGGCATGGTCTCCTGCGGGGCGAGCACCGGCAACAGCGGCTTCGGCTGCGCCGCCCCCCGCTGCTCGCGGCAGGTGGCGCACGGGCAGGCATCGCGGAGCAGCCGCGGGGAATAGACCGCCGTCGCTCCGTCGCTCCAAGCGATCTCGATGGCGGCCGGCCGGCCGGGCTCGGTCTCACGCCGGTTGATCCTGACGGGAACGGGTGTGGTCATGTTGGTCTCCCTGATTCTGGCAGCTGCACGGAGCCGCGACTCCGCCGGTGATCCACGAGCCGCCGGCCCTTTCCCTCGAACCTTGGCAAACTGCCGATCGGCACCGCGACCACCTCCACCCGCAGGCCGAGCCGAAGCTTGAACTCGTCGGCGACGCGGCCCGGATCAGCCAGCCGGTCTTCGACCTCGAGCCTCAACTCGTCGAGGCTCCCGCGGCTTTCGACGATCAATCGGTGCTCGATCACCTCGGGAAAACTCCGCACGATGTCATCGATCGCACCGGGAAAAATGTTGACGCCCCGGACCACGAGCATGTCGTCGGCTCGACCGAGAACGCCCCCTTCCAGCCGCACCCAGGGCCGCTCACCCGCGACCGCCCAGGTCGGCCGAACGACGTCGCCGGTGCGATACCGGATCACGGGCGCTCCTGAGCGGCCAAGCGTCGTGAGCACGAGCTCGGCAAGCTCGCCCGGTAGGGCCGGGCGGCCGGTGTCGAGCGCGAGAAACTCGGGATGAAAACAGGTCTCGATCACGTCCAGCCCGCCCCCCTGCAGATCCCCGACGCCCCAGGGACCGACCTCCGTGGCTCCCGCGTGGTCGAGCACCTCGGCCCCCCACCGCTCAGAGATGCGGGCCCGCGTCTCGGGAATCGATCCGCCCGGCTCGCCGGCCACGATCACCAGCCGCACCGGCGTGGCGGCCAGATCGATCTTGTTCTCGTCGGCCACCTCGGCGAGATGAAGCGCATAACTCGGCGTCGCCACGAGCACCGTGGCCGCGAGGCTGCGGGCAAGCTGGAGCCGGCCGAGGGTCGTCATGCCGCCAGTCGGAATCGCGAGCGCACCGCGAGCCACGGCGGCATCGAATCCGCTCCAGAAGCCGGCGTAGGGGCCGAACGACGACGCCACGAGCACCCGGTCGCCGGCGGCCACACCGCCACGATCCAGGATCGCCCGCCAGCATTCCATCCACCAGCCCCAGTCGTCGGCCGTGTCGAACACGGGCAGTGGCCGGCCATGGGTGCCGCTCGTCTGATGAAACCGCACGTACCGCGCGGGTGGCCAGGTGAGGTTGCCCGGCAGGCCGCCCTGCCCCGCCGCCTCGACGAGTTCCTCCTTGAACGTGAACGGCCAACCCGCGAGCTCGTCGAGCGACGTCAGACGATCGACGCCGACGTGGGCGAGTTTCGCCGCATAGAAGGCGTTGTCCGGGAGGATTTCCTGCAGGAGGCGGCGCAGCCGTTCGAGTTTGAACGATTCGAGGGCGCCCCGGGTCGCGGGACCGCCGGCCATCTCGGATGGTGCCATCCCGTGATTATGGCGCGCCGAAGCTCGGCGGGGCGCCGAGACTGGGGATACCCTGAGCGGGGGCGTTTTGCAGCGGTGGCTGCAGGCCCTGCCACGGGGGCGAAGGCGCCGTGGGCTGCTGCGGGGGAAACACGAGCCCGCCACCCTGGGGCGGCCCGACCGGCCCCTGAGGCAGAGGCTGACTCTGCGGCGGCGGCAGCGGCAGCGGGGCGAACTGCTGGGCGGGGGGAACCGCCGGGGGAGGCGCGGCCACCGGCTGGCTGGCCGCCGGCAGCGGGATCACCTTCGGGGCATCGACCGGCGGCAGGCTGCCGGACGCCAGCCGCGCCTGCTCGGCCCGGGCCACGACCGACTCCGGCGGAATCGACTCGGCCGGCGCCATCGCGAGATCCACCACCCGCTCGTCACGGATCTCCCAGGGAATGAGGTTCTCGGTGACGAAGTCGAGCGGGAAGTACTGATACCACGGGATCGGAAATGGCTGCCGGACGGTCAGCGTCTCGTAACCATCCTTCACCAGCCGAATCTTGCGCGTGCCGTAATAGACGAAATCGTGGGAAACGGGCGTGGCCCCGAGCTGATAATCGTCGACGTAGACGAGC
>JBILOA010000450.1:0-2740 GCA_044374735.1 Pirellulales bacterium
GAGGAAGAATTCCGAAAAGTAAGAACACTCGTCGATCCGCGCCCGCGGACCGGCACGCCCGATCTCCGCGCGCGGCACTGGCCGTCGACGGATCCCGCAGGGCCAGAAGCAGCAAGGGAATGAACTGATGGCATCCGGAAAAGACTCGGGTGGTCTGGGACGTCGCGGCGCCGGTGGGACGACCAAGAAGAACGCCTTCTGCTCGTTCTGCCGCAAGAGCTACCGCGACGTCGGGCCGCTCGTCGAGGGGCCGGGTGACGTCTACATCTGCGGCGAGTGCATCGAACTCTGCCAGTCAATCCTCGACCAGGAGAAGAAGCGGCGGGGCACGAGCAAGCAGCTGTTCACGTCGATCCCCTCGCCCCGCGAGATCGTGGCCCATCTCGATCAGTACGTGATCGGGCAGCAGCACGCCAAGCGGGTGCTGGCGGTCGCCGTCCACAGCCACTACAAGCGGCTCAACCTCGGCAAGGACGGCAGCGACGTCGAGGTGGACAAGTCGAACATCCTGCTCCTGGGCCCCACCGGCTGCGGCAAGACGCTCCTCGCGCGGACGCTCGCCCGGATCCTCGACGTGCCGTTCGCGATCGGCGACGCCACCACGCTCACCGAGGCGGGCTACGTGGGCGAGGACGTGGAGAACCTGCTCCTCAAGCTCCTCAACGCCGCCGACTACGACATCGAGGCCGCCCAGCGGGGTGTGCTCTACATCGACGAGATCGACAAGATCGGCAAGACGAGCCAGAACGTCTCGATCACCCGCGACGTCTCGGGCGAGGGCGTGCAGCAGGCGCTCCTCAAGATGCTCGAGGGCACTGTGGCCAACGTGCCGCCGCAGGGAGGCCGCAAGCATCCCGAGCAGCAATACATCCAGCTCGACACCTCCAACATCCTGTTCATCTGCGGCGGGACGTTCGTGGGGATCGACAAGATCATCGCCAAGCGGCTCGGCAAGCGGACGATCGGCTTCGGCCAGCCCACGAGCCACCGGGGCGACGCCGACCTGGCGGAACTGCTGCCGCAGGTCGACTCCGACGACATTCTCGAGTTCGGCCTGATCCCCGAACTCGTCGGCCGCCTGCCGGTGATCTCGTCGCTCCAGCCGCTCGACGAGGCGGCGCTCGTGAACGTGCTCACCGAGCCCAAGAACGCGCTCGTGAAGCAGTATCAGAAGATGTTCGGCCTCGAGAACTGCACGCTCGAGTTCACCGACGAGGCCCTGCGGGCGATCGCCCGCAAGGCGATGAGGAAGGAGACGGGCGCTCGTGGCCTGCGGAGCATCATGGAAGACACGATGCTCGACATCATGTTCGACCTCCCCGACCACCAGGGGGCGACCTACGTGATCAACGAGCGGAACGTCGAGGGCACCGATCCGGTGATCCCGCACCGCGAGGCCCGGACGAAGAGCGCGTAGATCAGGCGGCCGTCACGAGGCGACTCGGGCGGAAGCGTCAGTCGACCGCGATGGCGCGGTCCATGAGCGCGCGCAAAGCGGCCTTCGCCAGCGGACGGTCGCGAAGCCAGGTCGCAATCGCCTCCCCGCGCATCGCATAAGCGCGTTGCAGCCAGGCCGGAGCCTCGTTCACCAACCAGTCACGGAAGGCGAGCCAGCGGGGACTCTCGAGGCCGTACACTTCGCGGGCCACCCAGCAGAATCCACCGTCGGGCATGTCCATCCCTTGATGCGGCATCGCCGCACCCTGGACGCCGTTGACCGCCCGGATCATTTCGGTCGCGTAAACCTGGAACGGCCGGCTGGCTGACTGCACCACCAGGCGATCGCCACCGACGCGGGTCACCTTGGCGGCCGGATCACCCATGGGGCCCAGGGCCTGGTTGCACAGGGCCACGAGAGCCGCCTCGATCTCGGTCGCAAGGGCGGCGTCGCGGACGCGGTGAACCCGGGTCGGGATTTGGCCGGCGTGGCCCCCGTCGGCCACGAGGTCGGCGTCGAACTCGCTCCGCATCAGCGCCAGGATTTCGGCATGCACATCCAGGGTCTGCGAGATCGCCAGCGTGTTGGCCTCCTCGGCGGGGCGAATCGCTCCCGGGCCACCCACCGTGTCCCAGGTGTCGGCTGCGACGGCGGTTTGGATGAGGTCGATCAGGGGCTGCGGGTTCCCGGCTTCGACCTGGGTGGGGAACGGGTAGAAGCCGAGGATCAGGTTTTCATCGGCGGCTTCCTCCGTGGTGAGGAGCAGGCTGCCGTGCTTGACGATCGCGGCCAGGTCGATGTCGTCGAGCAGTGTGTGGAGGGCGGCTCGGAGGCCGCCGCCCTCGGCCCGATTGGTTTCGAGCGGCGTCTCGGCGTTGAGCCCCGCGTCTTCGAGCGCCCGCCAGTCGATCCGCACCCGCAGCTTCGCCTGTTGGGACAGCCAGTCTTCGAGGTCGAGGAGCGTGGCGGTTTCAGGCAGCCTGATGCCTCCTTCGGGAAGCGGCTCCTCGAGCCGACGCACGACCGCGGCGTCGGCGGGCGGCACGGCGTAGCTGGCCTCGTAGCGGGGCGTGGCGTGGCGGAGGCTGGGCTGGGGGTGCCGAAGCGGCGGCGGCAGCGGGGGCGGTGCGTCGTCCGCCTCGTCAGCCGCGGCCGGTGGGGCCGGCCCGGTGTCGTCGGCAGGCGGTGAATCGCTTTCGACCGCCGCGGGAGCCGCGGGTTTTGCCTCCTCGTCAGCCGCCCGGGTGACCGCGGTGAGCCCACTGCCGAGCGTGGCCAGGACGAGGATGAACCAAACCCTTG
>JBILOA010000451.1:0-2737 GCA_044374735.1 Pirellulales bacterium
GCCACGTGGCGGCGGATCATCGGCACGACCGCCGCGTCGAAGGCCTCGCGGATCGTGGGGTCGGGCAGCCGGTCCACGAGCACGAGCCGGGCCTGGCGGGCGTAGTCGAAGGGGCTGCCGAGCCGGGCGGCGAGGGCGGTGTCGGGCACGCCGAGCCGGTCGCGGACGAACGCGAAGGCGGTCGTGGCGTCGCCCGTGTCCCCGGCGACCGGCTCGTCGTCGTCCGCCCGCCGCGGCCGGGCCGCCTCCACCGCGAGGGTCGCGCTCGCGAGCACGACCGTGCCGATCCGCCCGAAGAGTTCCTCCCGCAGCACCCGGCCGACGTCCACCGGCGCGCTCGAGAGCGTCGTCCGCTCGCGGCCGCGCCGGCCCCGCTGGCTTTCCACCCACCAGACGTAGCCGGTCGCCTTCTGGCCGAGCCAGGTGTCGATCGCGGCGGCGTGGCCGTCGAGGCGGTCGGCGAGCGAAAGCAGGTCGTGACGCTCCGGCGGATTCGCCAGATCGGCGGCGCCGGCGCGGAGCCGGCGGGCGAGGTCGGCGAGCGGTTCACCGAGCGTGTCGGAGACCAGGCCCGGAGCCGCCACCCGCCAGGGCGGATCGCTCCGGCCCCGGCAGGCCGCGCGGACCTGGGCGAAGAATCCCTCCGCCGCACGGCGACCGTGGCGGACCAGCGGCTCGAGCGCATCGAGCTTGTAATGCGAGAGCAGCCCGCGGCCGGTCTTCTCGTTGGCCAGCCGCCCGAGCACCCGCTCGACGCCGCCACTGGATACTCCCACGCCGAGGTGGTCGCCGGCCACTGCCTCGAGGGTGTGGGCCTCGTCGAAGACCACGATCTCGTGCGGCGGCAGGAGGCTCGCCCCCGCGCGCCGCATGGCGAGGTCGGCGAAATACAGGGCGTGGTTGACCACCAGCACCTGGGCATGCTGCATCCGCCGCCGGGCGGCGTAGTAGAAGCACTGGCCGTGGGTGGGGCAGGCCCGCCCCATGCAGTTGCCCGAGTCGCTCCGCACCTCGTCCCAGACCCCGTCGGAGGGGAGCGCGGGCAGGTCGGAGAGCGTGCCGTCGGCGGTGTGCCTGGCCCAGGAGGCGATCTCCACGAGTTCGGCCCGCTCGGCGTCGTCGGTGAACAGGCTGCCGGCCCGCTCGAGCGCGAGCCGCAGCCGCCGCAGGCTCAGGTAGTTGCCGCGGCCCTTGACGAGCACGGCCGAAAACTCCCGCGGCATCACTGCTGCGACGAGCGGGATGTCCTTGTCGATCAGTTGCTCCTGGAGCGCGATCGTGTGGGTCGAGATCACGACCCGGCCGGGGCGGGCGCCGGCGGCAGGCCGGTCCGGCTCGTCATCCCAGTCAGCGTCGGGATCACTCGCCTCGCTGCCGGACGGCCGGGCAACCCGTACCGGCTCGGCTTGGTCGGCCGTGGCCGCCAGCACCGCGGGCACGAGGTAGGCGAGGCTCTTGCCCGTCCCGGTGCCCGCTTCCACGATCGCATGCCGCCGCGTGCGGATCGCTTCGGCGACGAGCCTGGCCATCTCGAGCTGTTGCGGCCGCGACTCCCAGCCGGCCAGCCGCGCCGCCAGACGGCCGTTCGGCCCCAGGAGTTCATCGGGCGTGAGCATGGGGAAGCCGAGAGCGAAAGGCGGAAGCAAGAGAATGAAGTGTACCGCCACCCACGTTCCACTCGGCGTATCGATGGACGGCTCGGGGTTGCCCGTGCCAATCGAGCGGCGTTGCTGGCCGAGCGCAGGCAGGATGCCGAAGCGAGGGCAGCATCGAGCGAGCGGAGGCCTGGAGGGCCGCAGCGAGCGTCCGGCGAGATGGCACGGGCACCCCCGAGCCTGCGTTCCTGAAGACCAGGCTTTTGTAGAACGGGCCAGTCCACGTTACGCTCGGGCTCCCACCCGTCGGAGTCCACGCATGTCCCAGTCCAGCGGTCCGCAGAAAGCCTGGGGCGGCGTGTTTCGCGAGCCCACCGACGCCCGCGTCGAGGCCTTCTCGGAGAGCGTCTCGTTCGACAAGCGGCTGGCCGACGACGACATCGACGGCTCGATCGCCCACGCCCGGATGCTCGCCTCGGTCGGGCTGATCTCGGTGCAGGAGGCCGACGCGGTCGCCCAGGCCCTCGAGGAGATCCGCGGCGAGATCCGGGCCGGGCGGTTCGAGTTCACCGTCGCCAAGGAAGACATCCACCTCCACATCGAGTCGGCGCTCACGGCGCGGCTCGGCGACACCGGCCGCAAGCTCCACACGGCCCGGAGCCGCAACGATCAGGTGGCCACCGACCTCAGGCTCTACTGCCGGCGGGCGATCGACCGGCTCGACGCGGGCCTGGTCGAGCTCCAGCGGGCGTTCCTGGGGATGGCGGAGCGGGAACAGGATCTCGTGATCCCCGCCTACACGCACCTGCGGCGGGCCCAGCCCGTGCTCGCCGCACACCAGCTGCTCGCCTGGTGCGAGAAGCTCGGCCGCGACCGCGACCGGCTGGCTGACTGCCGCCGGCGGACCAACGTCCTGCCGCTCGGGTCGGGGGCCGTGGCCGGCACGAGCCTGCCGATCGACCGCGAGCACGTGCAGGAGGCGCTCGGCTTCGAGGCCGTGGCGGCCAACAGCCTCGATGCCGCCAGCGACCGCGACTTCGTCTGCGAGCTGGCCTTCGTGGTGGCGCTCGCGGGCGTGCACCTCTCGCAGTGGGCCGAGGAGTGGGTGATCTACAGCACGCAGGAGTTCGGGTTCATCCTGC
>JBILOA010000452.1:0-2736 GCA_044374735.1 Pirellulales bacterium
GCGCTCGGCGGCTCGTACTCGAAGTCCTTCCACTTCATCGCCCGGCGGAAGGGCTCGATCCGCAGCACCACCTCGCCGTCGTGGAAGATCCGCACCGTGCCGCTGGTTTCGCTCACCGCCACGGCCACGCTCTTGGTGCGGCGGGTGACCGCGGCCGCGGCCCAGTGGCGGGCGCCCAGGCCCTTGGCCACCGAGACGTTCTCGGCCGAGGCGTCGATGTAGCGGGCGGCCGCCTCGACCGTGCCGTCGGCACCGATCACGAACGCGCCGTCGAGCTGGGCGATCTCCTTGATGCCCTCGCGGACCCTGGGATCGGTGAGCCGCCGCTCGGAGCGGCTGTAGCCGCGGACGGGATCGAAGCCGGCCGAGTGGCTGGCTTGGATCACCTTGCGGTGGTCGCCCACCACGAACAGCGTGCCCACGGGCTTGCCCTCGCGGCCCTCGCGGCCGATCTCCAGGGCCAGGTCGACGACGAGCTTGAGTGTCTCGAGCGGCACCTTCGTCTCGAGGTTGCGGAGGTCGCGAACGGTGAGCTGGCCGAGATGCTCCGCCAGCCGCACCAGGCTGACCGAGTCGATCGTGTCGGCCTCGAAGCCGCTGTAGAGGGCCACCACCTGCGCCTCCGGCGCGACGAGTTCGCCGGCCACGGCCTCGAGCAGCGCCTGGGCCAGCCGCTCGTGGACCGGCAGGCCGGCCACGTCGAGCGAGATGAGCCGCAGGCCTTGCTCGGCGGCTCCCACCAGGTGGGCCTCGTCGTCGGCCGCCACGAGCAGCGGCACGGCACCGGTCAGCCCGCGGAGATGCGCCCAGTCGAGTCGTTCCTCGACGAGCACCATGACGGCCTCGGCCGCCGTCGCCTCATACAGACGAACGGCCATCTCGAGCAACTGTTCGAACTGCGGCCTGCCGTCGCCCGGTGCCATCGCAACGCTCCACGCGCGGGGTCTGCCGACACGGGAGGGGACGCCGATCCGGACGCCTGACGATCACCGTGCGCACGACGAACAGCGCCCGCGGGGGAAGCGTACGTCGGCCGCGCCAGTCGTTCAAGGACGCCGTGCCCGCGGCGAGACCGCCGGGCCGGCGCCGCGAGACGACCGGGGCCCGGCGGCTAGCGCCGCGACTCGCCCTCGTCGGCCGGCTTCTCCGCCATCACTGCCGGGTCGGCGGAGGCCTTCATCGAGCCGTGGTAGGCGGCGATGCCACCGGGCAGCACCACGCCCCAGGCCCGCTCCTGATAGATGTTCAGCGCGTGCAGGGCATGGCCCAGCGGGCCGATCTTCCACTCGCGCGACGGCTCTCGTGACAGGGCCCGGCAGAGGAACTCGGCGGCCGCCACCACCCGCGGGTCGTAGAGCCTGTCCTGGTCGAGCGACGACACGAGCCATTCGAGGATGTGGCCGGTGGTCTGGATCTTGCGGTCGATGTCGTCGTCGCGGTCGGCGGCGTACTTGAACCACTCCGTGCTGAACGAGCCGTCCCCGTTCTGCAGCTTGGTGAGCGTGAAGTTCTGGAAGTCGCGGACGTAGCGGTCGGCCCGCAGGTAGACGCCGTCGAGCTGCCCGGTGAGCCGAAGCCGCCGCTGGCAGCCGTAGGACAGGCCGAACAGCCGATGGGTGCCGCCGCACGGGGCCCCGCGGATCGGCTGCACGATCTCCTCCTCGACGAGCCGGGCCAGCGACCACTGCTCGCCGTCGCGGCTCGTCCAGGTGGCGTCGGTGGGCAGGTAATGGGCCAGTGCGATCAGCGAGAAGGTCAGCTCCGTGGCCGGCTTGCAGGCGAGCTTCTCCTCCTCGATCAGGTCGGCCACGGTGAACTTGCGGCCCTCCACCGCGATCGGCGAACTGGCCGCCACGCGGCACTGCGCCAGGATGGCGAGATACTGGGCGGAGTGTCCCTGGACGCCGAAGTAGCCCTTGAGAGCCACGAGATGGCCATCGTTGGTGGTGAGCATCGTCTGGCCGCGGCACTTGCCCCCCATGTTCGACCAGCCGATGGCGCTCACGAGGTCGCCAGCCGGACCGCCCACGCGCACCTGGGTGGGCACCCCGAAGGCGATGAACCCGTGCATCACCTCCCAGGGAGTGTGCTGAGCGGTGTTGAGCGGCCGCCGCTGATAGGTGGTCAGCGTCTGGTCGACCCACTTCCGGAGCCGCTCGAACCGCGGCGTCCGCGGCGCGGGCAAGCCGGTGGGCTGCAGCCGCGTGACGACGAGCGGCACCGTGGGGCGACCGCTCACGGAGGGCGAGATGGTCACCGTCCGCACGGGCTTCGACTCGGGCTTGTAGTCGACATCCGTGGCAGCGGCCAGGATCTTGCCGGCCGTATCACTCGCGGCCTTGGCGAAGGATGCGGCATCGGTCCAGCTCGGAAGGCGACCGGTGGGCCGCGTCGACCGGGCGACCTCGCGTTCCGGGGCGGGTGGCGACGGCTTGGCCGCCGCCTGCTGCCGCTTCTCGGCCGCCAGGCGGTCGACGTCGGAAGCCGCCGGCGGAGCCGGCAGCGCGATGAACTCGGGCGTGGGCTCGGGCCGCAAACGCGACAGCCCTTCGAAGAATCGCGTCGCACGGCTCTTGCTCGGCGGCGCCCCTTCGAGCGGCAACACCGCTGCGAGACACGCCCCCAGAAAGGCCAGGGCCACGCCCTGCCGCGTGATTCCCCTGGCCCGATGCGACGCGCTGTCTGGTGCTGGAGGTTGACCGGTACAGCGCATCGATGACCAAACGGGGGAGGCGG